>JBGPIW010000393.1:0-3150 GCA_041485045.1 Gemmatimonadota bacterium
ATGCCCATCCTGGCTTGTTCGGGACTCCAATCCAAATTGGAGGAAGCACGTTCGCTGCAGGCGGGCTTCACCGATCTCTTGTTCAAGCCGGTGGAGCCGTCGCGCCTCAGCGAAGCGGTGCGGCGCCATTTGCATCGACCGGCCGCGGAAGGAAAGCCGGGGCGTGATCGCCTCGTCTTGCTGGTCGACGACGATCTGGTGCAGCGGAAGCTGAACAAGCTGCAGCTGGAGCAGGTCGGGTTCCGCGTGACGGTTGCCGGGGACGGGGTCGAAGCCCTGGAGCAGGCGCGGCAAACCCCTCCTGAGGCCGTCGTGTGTGACGTCCTCATGCCGCGCATGAACGGGCTGGACTTCTGCAGCGCCGTTCGGCTGGATTCCACGCTCGCGACAGTTCCGATCGTCCTCACCTCGTCCACCCTCCAGCACATCGAAGACGCCGACCGGGCGATGGCGCGGGACCTCGGGGCGAACACGCTGGTCCCGCGGACCCCCGGCTTCGAAGAAGCCGTCGCGGGACTGCTCGCCGCCCTGAACGAGTCCGCTCCCCAACCCGTGTCCGGGGCTCAAGGTCAGGCGCCGAGGTTCTTGGATCGCTTCCTACGGCAGGTCGAAATCCATGCCACGCTCAACGCCAGTATGGCCCAGCGTGCCGCGCTCGACGCCGCCCTCCTGTCGATCGCGGCCAGCGGGTCCGCCGTCCTGACGAGAAGACTCGACCTGCAGCAGATGCTCGACGAGATGTTGGCACACGCTCTCGATGCGGGGGGCGTCTCCGCCGGTGCGATCTACCTCGCTGAGGGCGGCGATCGCCTGCAACTGCGATCCCAGATCGGGTTCGCCGGCGGGAGCACGTCGCTCGCCGATTTCTTCGGGCATATCGGGTTTCTGCAGAAAGTCATGCGGGAGGGACGACCGGTGCGCATTCCCGATGCGGCCGTGCCGATGCCCGAGGCCCTGTTGACGAGAGCGGGAGCGCGATCGGCCGTCATGGCGCCGCTTGTGGCGGTGGGTCAACCATTGGGCGTGCTCGTAATGCTGACGGACCTTCGAGAGATCGAAGATGGCTGGCTCAGCTCGGTCGGCGCGGTCGCGACGCAGCTGGCTCAGGTAGTGGCTTTGTCGCGGGCGGTCTCCGAGCTCGCCCGATCGGACGAGCGCTACCGTCTGCTGTTCGACCACAATCCGCTGCCGTCCTGGGTATTCGACCGCGAGACACTCCGGATCGTCGCGGTGAACGACGAGGCGATACACGGCTACGGGTATAGCCGGGAGGAATTCCTCGGGCTCAAGATCACCGACCTCCGGCCTCCAGGTGAGGTGCCCGCGTTGCTCGAGTATCTGCGGACGACACCGGAGGCGTTTCACAAGGCGGGGTTGTGGCGTCATCGCAAGAAGGACGGGACGCTCATCACGGTGGAAATCAGCGGCCACCCGCTCACCTGGCAGGGGCGGGCGGCCGAGCTCGTGGTGGTGAACGACTTGACGGAGCGCCTGCAGGCCGAGCAGGCATTGCTGGACCGGGATCTGCGGTTCCGGCAGCTGACGGACAACATGCACGAGGTGTTCTTCGTAGAGAATGCTCAACTGACCGAGATGCTGTACGTCAGCCCGGCGTATGAAACGATCTGGGGGCAGACCTGCAAGAGTCTGTACGATCAGCCACGCTCGTTCATCGATCCCATTCCCGCGGAAGATCGGGAGCGTGTGTTCGCGCAAATCGCCCAAGCCCAACAGGGAATTGTTCCAGACGAAATCGAGTTCCGAGTGGTCCGGTCCGACGGCACGACGCGCTGGCTGCTCACGCGAGCGGTGCCGGTCCGGAACGAGCAGGGGGAGGTGTACCGCATCGCCGGCGTGGCCATGGACATCACCGAGCGGAAGAAGGCCGACGAGGGGTTGTCGCAGCGCGCGCGGCTCGCTGAGCTCAACGCCGGGGTGGGCGTCGCGCTGACCCACGGGGAGACCATGCGCGACATGCTGCAGCCCTGCGCCGAGGCGCTGGTGCGGCATCTGGACGCCGCATTCGCCCGCATCTGGACGCTGAACGAGCAGACGCAGGTGCTCGAGCTCGTGGCGAGCGCGGGACTCTATACCCACATCGACGGCCCGCACGGTCGCGTCCCGGTCGGCAAGTTCAAGATCGGGCTGATCGCCCAGGAGCGCCTGCCCCACCTGACCAATGCGGTCATCGGAGACCCTCGCGTCAGCGATCAGGAGTGGGCCAGGCGGGAAGGCATGGTCGCGTTCTCCGGCTATCCGCTGATCGTGGCCGACCGGGTCGTTGGGGTCATGGCCATGTTTGCTCGGCATCCGTTCAGCGATTTCGTGCAGGAGGCGCTAGCGTCCATCGCTCACGGGATCGCCGTCGGGATCGAGCGCAAGCGGGGCGAGGATGCGCTGCGCATGAGTGAAGGGCGGGCCCGGACGCTGTTCGAAACCGTGAACCTCATCGTCCTAGGGCTCGACGCGCGGGGGATCGTCGACTATGTGAATCCGTTCCTCCTCCAGCTCACGGGGTACACCCGCGAGGAGACACTCGGCCAGCCCTGGGTCGAGGGTTTCATCCCCAAGGTGGAGCAGGAAAAGATGCAGGGTACGTTTCGCGAACTGCTCAAGCACGGATCCCATCCCCACTACCAGAACGCGATCCTCACCAAGGCGGGCGAGGAGCGCACGATCGCCTGGAACAACACCGTGCTGCGGGACGCCCAGGGCCGACCCACGGGCACGCTCAGCATCGGCGAGGACATCACGGAACAGCACCGGCTCGAAGAACAGTTCCGGCAAGCCCAGAAGATGGAGGCGGTCGGACGGCTCGCCGGTGGTGTGGCCCACGATTTCAACAACATGCTGACCGTCATCACGAGCTACGGCACGCTGCTGCTCGAGGACCTGGGGCCGACGGACCCACGACGCGAGGACCTGAATGAGATCCTGAAGGCCGCCACCGGCGCCGCCAGCCTCACGCGCCAGCTGCTCGCCTTCAGTCGCCAGCAGGTGCTGGAGCTACGGGTCCTGGACCTCAACGAAGTCGTCGCCGCGGCGGGCAAGATGCTGAAACGGCTGATCGGGGAGGATATCGAGCTGGTCACCGTGTTGGCACCCGACCTCGGCGCCGTCAAAGCGGATCCGGGTCAGATCGAGCAGGTC
>JBGPIW010000394.1:0-3145 GCA_041485045.1 Gemmatimonadota bacterium
CAGACTGCGGCCGACATCACCCAGACGCTGCTCACGTCGGGGAACAACGCGGCGAACCAGAAGGTCTACACGACCGCCTCGATCTCTCCCGCGGCCAATGCGCTCGTCACGGTGGCCGTGTTGATGCGTCGCTCATCCGGGGCGCTCAGCCCCGGCATCACGGGCGGCGGCCTGCAGGCGTGGGCGCCGGTGGCGAACGTGGACTTCGACACCCAAGGGGCGCCCACCAAACGCCTCGTGATCTTTCGGGGGTTGAGCGCCTCCCCAGGCAGCGGCCTCATCACGATCACCTTCGGCAGCAGTGTATCCAACGTGCAGTGGATCGTGTCGCAGTGGACCGGCGTCGAGACGAGCGGCACCAACGGCTCGGGGGCGATCGCGCAGACCGGCACGGGGCGCAGCGATGGCGCTACTGGTCTGTCGGCCACCCTCTCGCCCTTCGCCGCCGCCGCCGACGTCGCCTACGGCGTCGTCGGCGTGGCCAAGAACGGCCCCACCGTCACGCCCGCCTCAGGGTTCACGGAGATTGCCGAAGTGTCGTCCGGTGAGACCTCGGCCCTGCAGGCGGAGTGGGCCACGAACCATTTCACGGTCGGGGAGACCTGGGGCACGCTCACCAAGGCCGGGATCCTGGCGGTCGAGATCAAAGCGGGCAACGCGGGACCCGTGGTGCCCGTGGCGACGGTCGACATCACGCCGCCGTCGGCGATCGTTGCGGTGGGGGGCACGGTGCAGCTCAGTGCCTCACTCAAGGACGCCGGAGGCGAGCCGCTGAGCGGACGCACGGTCACGTGGACGACGGCTGCACCGGCCATCGCCGATGTGTCGTCAACCGGTCTCGTCACCGGCAAGGGAGCGGGTGGGCCGGTGACGATCACGGCGACGAGTGAGGGTGTGTCCGGGACGGCGAGCGTGACGGTCACGTCCACGGCAGAACCGGTGGCCTCGGTCGAGGTCACGCCGGGGTCCGCCAGCATTGTGGTTGGGGGCACGGCGCAGCTCACCGCGACGCCCAAGGACGCGGGGGGCCAGCCGCTGACAGGGCGCACGATCACCTGGGGCACTAATGCGCCCCTGGTGGCGACCGTGTCGACCACGGGCCTCGTCACGGGCGTGGGGCAAGGCCCGGCGACGATTACGGCTACGAGCGAGGGCAAGAGCGGGACGGCGAGCGTGACGGTGTCGACGGGTGGGATGTCGGCGCTGGTGGGCCAGTGGTCGGCAGTGCTGCCGGCCCCGATGGTACAGGTACACCAGCACCTGCTGCTCGACGGCCGGGTGCTGAGCTTCGGGGGCAGCAGCGGAATTCCCCAGGTGTTCGATCCCGCGACCGGCATCTTCACGGCGGCGCCGAGTCCCTCGCTGCTGTTCTGCAGCGGCCACGCGTTCCTCCCCGACGGGCGGCTAGTCGTGAGCGGTGGGGGGACCGGTAATGGTCTCGGCCACCCGAACACTGACATCTTCAATCCCGCCACCACTTCGTGGATCTCCGGACCGACGATGGCCTATGCACGGTGGTACCCGACCAACACCACGCTGCCGGACGGTGAAATACTGACAATGGCGGGCGCGGACGAGAGTGGAAATCCCGTGCCAATCCCCGAAATTGGAGACGGGACGAGTTGGCGCTCGCTCACGGGGGCGAGCTTCGCGCTGCCGAATTACCCGCGCGACTTCGTGGCGCCCGATGGACGTATTTTCGTCGCCGGTCCCTCGGCGGGATCTCGCTGGCTCGACGTCTCTGGCACCGGCAGCTGGACCACCGGGCCGTCGATGAACTATGGGGGGCGCGGCTACGGGTCAGCGGTGATGTACGAGTCCGGGAAGATCATGTTCGTGGGCGGCAACTCGTCCCCGACGAACACGGCGGAGATCATCGACCTGAATCAGTCCAATCCGCAGTGGACGTATACCGGCTCGCTGACCTATGCCCGCTGGAATCTGAACGCCACGGTGTTGCCGACCGGGGACGTGCTGGTGACCGGTGGCGTGAACGGCGACCGCTCCAACCCCGCGCTGAAAGTCAACGCGACGGAGCTCTGGAATCCCGCGACCGGCACGTGGACGTTGATGGCGAGCAGCGCTCCGCTACTCCGCGGCTATCATTCGACCTCGCTGCTGCTGCCGGATGGGCGGGTGATTCACAGCGGTGGCGGTGCCGGCGGCGGGACCGTGGACAATCTGAACTACGAAGTCTACTCGCCCCCGTACCTGTTCAAGGGGGCGCGCCCGAGCGTCACGGGCGTGAGCGGAACGACGGGGTACGGCCAGACCCTATTCGTCCAGACGCCGGACGGGGCCGGAATCACCAAGGTGACGTTGATTCACACCGGCTCGGTGACCCACGCGTTCGACGAGGCCCAGCGGCTGCTTGCGCTGAACTTTTCGACTGTCAGCGGCGGTCTCTCGGTTACGCTTCCGGCAAGCCGCAACGTCGCCCCCCCTGGGCCGTACATGCTGTTTCTGGTGAACGGCAACGGAGTGCCGTCGGTCGGGCGGATCATGCTCCTGCAGTGACCCGCTAGCGGCTCCTTGACGCCTCGGCCCGGACGTGGACCTTCCGTCCGGCCATGGCCGACACGTCGCCCCGTCACGACACGCTGACTCGCCAGCTCGGCCTTGTTTCCGTCACCGCGCTCGTCATCGGCGAGGTGGTCGGCGTCGGGATCTTCCTCACCCCTGCGAGCATGGCCCGGTCCCTGGGCTCGCCGTTCTGGCTGCTCGTGGTCTGGCTCATCATGGGAGCGATGGCGCTGAGCGGCGCGCTGTGTTACGGCGAGTTGGCGGCGCGCTTCCCCGAAGCCGGCGGCGGGTACGTCTACCTGCGCCGGGCGTACGGTCCGGCCGTAGCGTTTCTCTACGGGTGGAAGTGCCTGCTGGTGATGGATCCGGGGATCACCGCGGCGGTGGCGGTGGGCCTCGCGAGCTACGTGGGCTACGTCGTGGGCCTCTCCAGCCTGGGGCTCAAGGCCGTCGCGATCGGGGCGATCCTCTTACTCGCGGCGGTCAACATCGCCGGCCTACGCTTCGGGGCCGGCCTGATGCGCTGGCTCACCGCGTTCAAACTCGTCACCCTGGGTCTCCTCGCCGTGCTGGCGCTGGCCTTGGGCGCGGGGGATGGGGCGAATTTCGTCCCGTTCATCGC
>JBGPIW010000395.1:0-3144 GCA_041485045.1 Gemmatimonadota bacterium
ATCTGATGACGATCGGCAAAGGCATCGCAGCGGGCTACGCGCCGCTGTCTGGAGTCGCGGCGCCGCGCCGTATCGTGGACGTCCTGGCCGCGGGCTCGGGGAGTCTGCTGCACGCCCAGACGTTCTCGTTTCATCCGGTCGTCTGCGCCGCCGGGCTCGCCACCGTCCGTGCCCTGAAGACGCGCCGGCTCGTGGAGCGATGCGCCGAGCTGGGCGCCGTCTTCCATGCGAAACTCGGCGGGTTGAAGAGCCTGCCGCACGTGGGCGCGGTGCGCGGCCGCGGGCTGCTCGCGGGCGTCGAGCTGGTGGAGGATGCCCGGACGGGATCGCCCCTGCCGCGCTCCCTGAAGGTCGCCGAGACGTTCACCGCGCGGGCCCGCGACGCGGGCCTCATGGTGTGGCCCAACGTCGGTCACGCCGATGGCACGAACGGCGATCTCGTGATGCTGGCTCCGCCATTCATCGTCACTGAAACTGAGCTCGACGAGATCGTCGCGCGCTTCGGTGTGGCTCTCGAGCGGACGCTGAGCGCGCTCGCGGTTCCGGTCCCATGAGTAAGGTCACGTATACCTCCACGAACGTCGATCTCGACGCGTTTCACCGCGAGTTCGACACGGCGCTCGCGCGCGTGCGAGGCACCACGGGCAGGGACCACCGCAACGTCATCGGCGGCGAAGCAGTCGACTCGCCGGGGGCGCCGCTGATGGACGTCTCGCCCATCGACACGAGCGTCGTGCTGGGGCGCTTCGCGGTGGCGGGGCGGCCCGAGGTGGACCGCGCGGTCGCCGCGGCCCGCGCCGCCCAGCCGGAGTGGGGGCGCCGTCCCTGGCGGGAGCGCGTGGGCGTGCTGCGGCGCGCCGCGGCCCTGATCCGCGAGCGCAAATTCGAGCTGGCCGCCGTGATGAGCCTGGAGGTGGGGAAAAACCGTCTCGAGTCGATGGGCGACGCCGAGGAGTCAGCGGATCTGATCGACTACTACTGTCAGCAGGTCGAGGACACGAACGGATTCACGCGTGAAATGGCGAAGGTGACGCCGGCAGAGCGGAACGTGGACGTGCTGCGCCCCTACGGGGTCTTCGCCTGCATCGCGCCGTTCAATTTCCCCCTCGCCCTCTCCACCGGGATGTCCGCGGCCGCCCTCGTCGCCGGCAACGCCGTGGTGTACAAGCCGTCCGAAGACACTCCTTGGACGGGACTGAAACTGTATGAGGTCTATCGCGACGCCGGGCTCCCGCCGGGCGCCTTCAACTACCTCGTGGGACGGCGCGAAGACATCGGCGACTACCTGTGGCAGCACGCGGGTGTGGACGGGGTCGTGTTCACCGGCTCCAAAACGGTCGGTCTGCGGATCCACCACGGGATCTCGACACGCTGGATCAAACCCGCCCTGATGGAGCTGGGGGGGAAGAACGCCTGTCTGGTGATGGCGTCGGCGGACCTCGACGCCGCCGCGGACGGCGTGATGCGCTCCGCATTCGGGCTGCAAAACCAGAAATGCAGCGCCACCTCGCGCGTGTACGTGCACCGGGCCGTGGCGGGGCCGTTCGTGGAGCGATTGCTCGAGAAGACCGCCACGATGCGGATCGGCGACCCGACCGAGCGCGACGTGTACTTCGGCCCCGTGATCAACGAACGCTCGGTCGCGCGCTACGAGGCCTCGGTCGCCCAGGCGAATCTCGAGGGCAAGGTCCTGACCGGCGGACGGCGGCTGACCGACGGTCCCCTCGCGAAGGGGCATTACGTGGCGCCCACGGTCGCCCGCCTGCCGCTCGAGAGCACCCTGTATCGTGAGGAGCTGTTCGTGCCGCTGCTCGCCGTAGGCGAGGTGTCGGGGTTCGCGGAGGCCGTCGCCGAGACCAACAAGGCCGACTACGGTCTCACCGCCGGGATCTTCACCGGGGAGCCGCGGGAGATCGAGCGGTTCTTCGACGAGGTGCAGGCGGGCGTGTGCTACGCCAACAAGCGCAGCGGCGCCACCACCGGCGCCTGGCCCGGCGCCCAACCGTTTTGCGGCTGGAAGGGCTCCGGCTCGACCGGGAAGGGCGGGTGCGGGCCCTATTACGTCGCGCAATTCATGCGCGAACAGAGCCGCACGGTCATCGAGTCATGAGCGCGACGACCCGCGACTATCCACGCATCGTCGTTCCGCCGCCCGGGCCCAAGGCGCGCGCGGTGGTGGCGCAACACGACCAGTATGCCTCCACATCGTATCCCAAAGAGTATCCCCTCGTCATCGCGGGGGGTGAGCGCGCGATGGTCGAGGATGTGGACGGCAACCGCTTTCTGGATTTCATGGCGGGGATCGCCGTCACATCCACCGGCTACAACCACCCGGCGGTGGTCGCGGCGGTGCGCGAGCAGGCAGGGAAGTTCCTGCACATCTGCGGCGCCGATTTCTACTTCGCCGGTTTCTCGCGCCTGTGCGAGCGGCTCGCCACGCTCGCCCCCGGCCCTAGCCCCAAGCGAGTCTTTCTCTCCAACTCGGGCGCCGAGGCGGTCGAGGGGGCGATGAAGCTGGCACGCCACTCGACCGGTCGCTCGGCGTTCGTCGCGTTCTCGGGGTCGTTCCATGGGCGCACCTACGGGGCACTGTCGCTCACCGCCAGCAAAGCGGTCCAACGCGCCGGCTTTGGGCCGTTCCTGCCCGAGGTATACCACGTCCCCTATCCCTACCAGTACCGCTGCGACTTCTGCCGCGGCGCACCGCAATGCGACCGGGGGTGCGTTCGCCATATAGAGGAGGATCTCTTCGGGCGGCGGCTCGATCCCAAGGATGTCGCCGCGATCGTCGTCGAACCGATCCAGGGGGAGGGTGGGTACGTCGTCCCGCCGGACGGCTTCCTCCGGGACCTGCGGGCGCTGTGCGACCGGCACGGCATCGTGCTGATCTGCGACGAAGTGCAGTCGGGCATCGGACGCACCGGCAAGATGTTCGCCTGTGAGCACGAGGGCATCGAGCCCGACGTGATCACCGTCGCCAAGGGCCTGGGTTCGGGCATGCCGATCGGCGCGCTGATCGCGAAAGCCTCGGTGATGAAATGGGGGCCGGGGGCGCACGGCTCGACGTTCGGCGGCAATCCCGTGAGCTGCGCCGCCGCCCTCGCCACCCTCGACCTGGTCCAGGGCGGGTTCATGGAGAACGCG
>JBGPIW010000396.1:0-3142 GCA_041485045.1 Gemmatimonadota bacterium
GCGGCCGGCTGAACATCGAGGAGCTGCTGCGCCTGGGTGAGCCGCACCCGGGTGGGCCGTCCGCGCCGCGCTTCGGTCCCAAGCCGCTCGTCATACTGCGCAACGTCACGATCGCCGACGGCGATCTGGTGCTGCGGCTCCAGTCCCGGCCCGCCCCCGAAGACTCGCTGCACGAGATCGATGCGTTCGGCACCGACGGCCGGCGGCGCGTGCGCCGCTTCCAGCACCTCACTGCCTTCCTCCCCGCGTTCCGGATCTCGGCCCCCGGCCAGCGCGGACTGTGGGTGGAACTCGGTGGCCTGGCCGCCGGAGTGGACGATCCCGCAGTGGACATCGTCGACGTGCAGGGGCGCGTGATCGTCGACGGCGATTCCCTCGATGCCGCGCTCCCCGTGGTGCGGCTGCCCGCGTCGCGGTTCTCCCTGCGCGGCGGCCTCGCGTGGCCGCGCGACACGCTGCTGTTCAACCTGGCGATCGGCGCCGAATCGGTGACCCTGGCGGACGCGCGCTTCATCGATCGGCGATTCCCCGAGGGCGCCGTGTTGCACGGCACGCTGGCCGTCCGCTCGCACGGCAGCCGGATGCTTGAGGTGCGGCTCGATACGCTCGCGCTCACCTATCACGGCGGCCGGGCCGACGGTCATGCCACTGCGTTCATCGCCGCCGATTCCGGACTCGTGGCGTTGCGGGGCAGCGACGTGACGACCCAGAACCTCGACCTAGCCCTGCCGCGCGCGTTTCTCGACACGCTGCCGTTCTATGGGCAGCTGAGCGGGCGCGCCCGTGCCGATGGACCGCTCTCCGGCCTGACACTCGATGCCGACTGGATCTTCCGCGACTCGCTCGTGGCGGGCCGTCCGGAATCCCGGGTGCGGGGGCGCGGGCTGGTGGACCTCACCGCCCCCGCCGGGATCACCTTCGCGCCGTTTACCGTGGACGCCGCCGCCATCGACTTCGGCACCTTCGCCGAGTTCGTCCCGGCCCCGCTGCACGGCACGCTCGAGGCGGCGGGCACTCTCACAGGGCCGCTCGCGAACGTGCGCTTCGACGGCACCCTGCGCCACACGGACGGCGCCCGACCGGCGAGCGTCGCCCACGGCCGCTTCGGTGCCGACTCACGGCGCGACACCGTGGCACTCGACGTGGACGCCCAGTTCGACACGCTCTCGTTCGACGGCTTGGCGGGGAGCTTCCCGGGATTGGCGTTTCGGGGTGCGGCGTCGGGTGCGGTCCGGCTCGCTGGAACGCTCGATTCGCTGTCCACGCATGCCGACCTCGTCCGACTGGGTGGCGGAGGACGGGTGCGCGCCGACGGGACGCTCGAGCTGCTGCCCGATCACCGCGGCGCGCAGGGGCTCGCACTCGAGGTCGACGATGTTTCCCTCGAGCGCTGGTTCTCCGGGGCGCCGCCATCTCATCTGAATCTGACCGCCACCGTCACGCTGGATCTCGACACCGCCGGGACACCGTCCGCCGGAGCCATCGCCGTGCGCCTCGCCCCCTCCCGGCTTGCCGGCACGCCGCTCGACAGTGGTGTGCTGCGCCTCCGGTTCGCGGATGGGCTCGTCCACCTGGACACCGTCTGGCTGCGCCAGCCCGGACTCATCACCGACGGGGCGGGGGCGCTCGGTTGGCGGCGCCCCCGGTCCGCGGAGACGCTGCTCACGTTCGACGCCGACAGCCTGAGCACCGTCGACTCGCTCGTCTCCTGGGTGAGCGGTGGCTGGCGGGACACGGCGCGGGCCGTACTCACGAGCGGCGCTGCGGTGGTCCACCTGCGCGTCGCAGGAGCCCTCGACTCGCTGGCGATCGGCGGGATTGGAACCCTGGAGCATCTCGCGGTCGGCGCCTGGCGGGTGCCCTCGGCCACGTTCCGCGGCGGCTACGAGCCGGCCGTCGTGTCGGGGCAGGTTCCGCTCGTGTGGACGGACGTGACCGCGGACTCGCTCGCGTACGGGACCATGGGGTTTGGCGCGCCTCGGGCATCGGTGCGAGGACGGGCCGATTCGTTGCAGTGGTCCGGCCGCACCCGCATCGGCGATTTGAGCGGCGTGGTGGCGGGCGGACGCTATGCGCGTGACACCACCGGGATCAGCCTGATCGGCGTGGACTCCTTTGCCGTCCGCCTGCCCGGCGGCGTCTGGTTTCTGGAAGCGCCCGCCGCGCTCCGACTCGGCGATTCGGTGCTGGCGGTGGACAGCGTCGCGCTGCAGCGGGTCAACGGTCCGGGGCATATCGCGCTCGCGGGGACGATCCCGACCGGCGGCTCGGGCCTCGCCCACCTGCACGTCGAGGGGTTCCCACTCGCCGGCGTGTACGCGTTGCTGCAGCGGGACACGCTGGGCACCACCGGCAGTGTGAACGCGGATCTCACGCTGCGCGGGTCACAACGCGAGCCCACCTACGACGGGCGCTTCGCGCTCGTGCCCGACTCGGCCGGCGCGCCGTCGGTTGAGGGCAGCTTCGCCTACGCGCGCCGCCGGGTCGACGCCGCTGCCTCATTGCGGCGCGGCGACCGTGAGGTAGTGGGCCTCACCGCTCATCTGCCGCTCGACCTCGCCTTGGTGAAGGTGCCGCGCCGCCAGCTGCCGGACACCCTGGCGATCCGGGCACGGGCCGACGGCGCGGACCTCGATGCGCTGGAAGCGCTGACCACCCAGCTGCGCGACGTCCGCGGCCGCCTCACCGCCGACGTCGGCATCCGGGGAACGTGGGATGCGCCGCGGCTCGACGGCACCTTGCGGATCGATTCGGCGGGCGTGGGAATCCCCGATCTGAATGTTCGCTGGGATGCGATCGCGGGACGGCTGCGGCTGGGCGGGGACACGATCTACGTGGACTCGCTGGGCCTGCGCAGCGAGCGGGGGCGAGCAGACCTCAAGGGGTACGTGCGTCTGGAGCGGCTGACCCGCCCCGTGCTGGCACTGGACATCGATGCCCACGATTTCAAGGCGCTCGAGATCCGCGGCGACCTGAGCCTCACGGCGACGGCCCGCCTCGCGCTGCGTGGGCCCGTATTTGGCGCGACGGTCACCGGGACGGGCACGGTCACCAACGGCCTGCTGTATTTCGCCGACCTGGTCGAGAAGCGGATCATCGACCTCGACGCTCCCGATCCCTCGATGGCCGGCCTGATCGATAC
>JBGPIW010000397.1:0-3142 GCA_041485045.1 Gemmatimonadota bacterium
CTGCTGCACGCGGCCGTTCTCCTCGCGCAGGCGTGACAGCTCCCGCTGCAGCCCGGGCATGCGGGCCGCCGCGCGCATGATCGGTCCTGCGAACGCGAAGAACAGCACCATCAGGAGCCCCACGACGAGCGCGCCCCACTTCCCCGCCGTGAACGCCCACAGCGGCAGATGGAACTGTTTCGAATCGACGTCGCCGTCAGTGTGGACGACGATGGTGACGCCCCGCGGCTTCATCCGTCGAAGGGAGCGCCAAGGATCAGTTCGAGAACGCGGGCGAGATCGTCGTTCGAATAGAACGAGACGTGGATATGGCCCTTGCCTTTCGCCCGCAACGAAACGCGGACATCCGTGCCCAGCCGGCGGCGCAATGCGTCTTCCACCCGGCGGACCTCGGGAGCGCCGGGCTGGCCGCGTTTGATTCGCGGCCGGCGCTCCGGCGCCCGCCCGCCGCGTACCCGGTCCTCGATGTCCCGCACCGAGAGCCCCTGCGCCACCGCCTCGCGGGCGATGGTCGTCACCGTGCGCGGATCGTCGAGGGCGATCAGCGCGCGGGCGTGGCCCACGGAGAGCTGCCCGTCGTGCAGCATCTGCAGCACCGCGTCTGGGAGCTTCAGCAGGCGCAGGGCATTGGTCACTGTCGAGCGGTCACGTCCCACGGCAGCGGCGACGTCCTGCTGGGTCAGCTCGAACTCGGCGATGAGCCGTTCGTAGCCGCGCGCCTCATCGACCGGCGAGAGGTCGTCGCGCTGCAGGTTCTCGATCAAGGCGAGGGTGAGCACGGTGCGGTCGTCGACGTCGCGTCGCACGGCGGGGATCTTTTCCCATCCCAGCGCCTGACACGCGCGCAGCCGCCGCTCGCCCGCGATCAGCTCGAACACCCCATGGCCGCCTGGAGCCGGCCGCACGACGACCGGTTGCAGCAAGCCCGCCTGCTTGATCGAAGACTTGAGCTCCTCGAGAGCGATCGGGTCGACATCCCGACGGGGCTGGAGCGGGTTGGGCCGGATGTCCTGGATCGGCAACTCGACCAGACTGCCTTCGCGTTCCGCCTCCTCGCGCGTCGGCCCGAGCAGCGCTTCGAGTCCCCGGCCGAGCCGGCGTCGACCTGCGGCTGTTTCCGTCATGCGGGCACCTCCGGTTCAGCGGACGCGGTCGCGGGCAGGGCAGGGGAGGGTCTCCCCTCGCCGCGCTCCACCCGCCGGATCAACTCCTGGGCGACGGCGAGGTAGCTCTTCGCTCCGACCGACTGCACGTCGTAGAGGAGAATCGGCTTGCCGAAGCTCGGGGCCTCGGCGAGACGCACGTTGCGCGGAATGGTGACGGCGAACATGCCGGCCCCGAAGTACTCCTTCGCCTCCTCGGCCACCTGCCGCGAGAGGTTGAGCCGGGCATCGTACATCGTCAGGAGTACGCCGTCGATGGCCAGGGCGCTGTTGAAGTTCCGCTGCACGAGCTTGATGGTGTTGAGCAGCTGTGAGAGCCCCTCGAGGGCGTAGTACTCGCACTGAATCGGAATGAGCACGCCGTCGGCGGCGGTGAGGACGTTGAGGGTCAACAGGCCGAGCGACGGCGGGCAGTCGATGACGATGTACTGGTAGTCGTCGCGCACATCGCGTAACGCGTGCCGCAACGTGGTCTCACGGCCCTGCCGATTCACGAGCTCGATCTCGGCGCCGACGAGATCCTGTGTCGCGGGGACGACGTCGAGAAACGGGAAGTGCACCGCATGGACGCGGGTATCGGCGAGTGGGATCCCGTCGAGCAGCGCATCGTACAGCGAGCGTTCCACGCTCGCGCGATCGATGCCGACGCCACTGGTCGCGTTGCCCTGGGGATCGGCGTCGACCAGCAGCGTCTTGCGCTCGGCCGTAGCCAACGATGCCGCGAGGTTGACCGCGGTCGTGGTCTTGCCGACACCGCCCTTTTGATTTGCGATCGCGATGACGCGAGGATGCACAGTAACTCGTTGATTTAAAATGAGTTAAGCGCTACTACGCGTAACGTGTTGTCACCTAATATACTACGTTGTTGCTCGGCAGGAAATGACATTCTGGTTTCACGTGAAACTGACCGTTTCACGTGAAACCAGTCGTGATTTCAAGTTTCACGTGAAACAGTCCATCGCTAACCGCAGCCGTCAGGCGATGCGACGCCGCCAGCGCAGCGCTTCCATCACAAGGTTGTGGAGGTCGCTCGGGGACACGCCGGGGATCCGCGATGCCTGCGCCAAGGAAACCGGGCGAATCCGCTCGAGCTTCTGCCTCGCCTCGGTGGAGAGACTCGAGAGCTCGAGGTAACGCATATCCCCAGGCAGGGTGAAGGACGCCAGCTCTTCCAATCGAGTGGCCGCCTCCCGTTCCCGCGCGAGATACCCATCGTACTTCAACTCGATCTCCGCGGCGGTGAGCGCCGCTTCGCTCAAGTCTCCAGCGACACGGGCCGCTTGGAGAAGTTGTGCCAGCGACACGTGGGGGCGCTTCGCCACAACTGCGATGCGCTCCGAGCCTGAGAGCTTCCCGCCGGACAGCGCGAGGGCGCCAGCGGCCTGGGCGGGCGTGATGGATGTGTTGCGAGCGATATCCAGCACTCGCTCCGCCTCCGCGAGCTGCGATTCCGCTGTGCGCCGCTCCACGCTGTCCAGGAGACCGAGCCGAGCGGCGAGGGGATAAAGCCGGCGGAGCGCGTTGTCCTGACGCAGCAGCAACCGGAACTCGGCGCGCGAGGTGAACAGCCGGTACGGCTCGTCTACTCCTCGCGTGACGAGGTCATCCACCAGGACTCCGACATAGGCGTCGCCCCGGCCGAAGACGACCGGCTCGCGCCCCCGGGACCGCAGCACCGCGTTGATGCCGGCTACGACCCCCTGGCCCGCCGCTTCTTCGTAGCCTGTCGTCCCGTTGATCTGCCCAGCGAAGAACAACCGCTCGACCGTCTTCGTCTCGAGCCACGGGGTCAACTGGTTCGGGGGATAGTAGTCGTACTCAATCGCGTAACCCGGTCGAGTCATCCTGACGTGCTCGAGGCCGGGGACGGCGTGCAGGAACTCGAGCTGGACCCGGACGGGCAGGGAAGTGGAGAGCCCGTTGACGTACAGTTCGTGAGTATCCAGCCCTTCCGGCTCCAGAAAAATCTGGTGGCGAGA
>JBGPIW010000398.1:0-3140 GCA_041485045.1 Gemmatimonadota bacterium
GCAGGGCTTTCGATTATCGGGTCCGGCATGCGGGTCGTAGGCGACATCAGCGCGGAAGGCGTGGTCAAGATCGAAGGGACCGTGGTCGGTACCGTTCAGGCGGGCCGCCAGGTCCTCGTGGCGAAGGGCGGACTCGTCGAAGGCGACGTCGTGACGCGAGAAGCGATCATCGGTGGGGAAGTGCGCGGGGGAATCCAGGCCTCGGAGCGTGTGGAGCTGCAGACGACCAGCGCGGTACACGGCGACATCGCTACACGCCGGCTGCTGGTGCAGGAGGGTGGCGAAATCAACGGCGTCCTGCGGATGGGCGAAGGGGCAGAGGCGGCTGCGGTCGCCACTGTTCGCTAGTCGAACGGCGCTACTTTGTCCACAGCTTGTCTACGCGCCGATGTGGATTGTGTAACTCTATGCCATTCAATACGTTGTTGTCACTTTGCGGCACCTTCGAGCACGCGTTCTGCTTCGATGATGTCATGATATTGTTTTAATACTGTCCGACTCTCAAGACTCTCCCCACCTCCCTCACCAATGCGTCTCGACGATCTCGTCCGCTACTGCGACGACCTGCTCGACGTACGAAACGTCCGCGACGCTCCCGAGGCGTGGAACGGGCTGCAGGTGGCGAACGCCGGAGACGTCAGCCGGGTCGCCGCCGCCGTCGACTTGTGCGCCGCGACCATTCGCATGGCCGGGGAGCAACGGGCCGACTTTCTGATCGTGCACCACGGGTTGTTGTGGGGGGGAGCCCATCCCCTGGTCGGTCCACATCTCACCCGTGTCGCCGGCCTGCTGCGGAACAACATCGCGCTCTACGGTTCTCATATCCCGCTCGACTGCCATCCAGAGCTCGGTAACGCGGTGATCATCGCGCGGGAGATCGGCGTTGAGGTGCGGGGAGCCTTCGGCACCTGGCGCGAGCAGCCGTTCGGGGTTTGGGGTGGGCTTCAGCTGACCCGCGAAGCGCTGGGAGACCGACTCGCCCGAGTTCTGGGCGTCGTTCCCAAGACGATGCTGTTCGGTCCAGGCACGGTGCAGCGAATCGGGGTCGCGACCGGCGCCGGGGGATCTCTGATCCCCCAAGCGGCGGCCGCCGGGCTCGATACCCTCATCACCGGCGAGGGGTCGCACCACACCTATTTCGATGCAGAAGAGCTGGGTCTGAACGTTTACTATGGCGGGCACTACGCCACGGAGACGTTTGGTGTGAAGGCACTCGCCCAACACCTCGAAACGAGGTTCGGCCTCCCCTGGGTCTTCCTCGACCATCCAACCGGGCTGTGAGCCCCAAGGGCGTCCTCGTCATCCTCGCCGTTGCGGAGCTGTGCGCCATGGCGCCGTGGTTCAGCGCCTCGGCCGTCGCGCCGGCGCTGGCGCGCGAATGGCATCTCAGCGCCGCCGGTACCGCCGGCCTCACCGTTTCCGTGCAGCTGGGCTTCGTGGCTGGGGCGTTGTTCTCCGGGATCCTCGCTCTTTCAGACATCTGGTCCGCCCGACGGCTTGTGGCCGGGGCGGCGCTCGCGGCGGCGCTCGCGACGGTGGGCGTCGCGCGGTCGTCCGGTCCCGGCTGGGGTCTCACGTTCCGCTTCCTCACGGGCGCGGCGCTCGCCGGGGTCTACCCACCGGGCATGAAGATCGCCGCGGGATGGTTCCGGGAGGCGCGCGGCTGGGCGATCGGGATCCTCGTCGGGGCGCTCACGTTGGGCTCGGCGGTGCCGCACCTGGTGCGTTGGATCGTGCCGGGTGACGCGTGGCGTGGCGTCGTGTTCGCCGCTGCCGGGTCGGCGCTCGCGGGGGGCGCCCTCATCCTCCTCGTGCCACACGACGGTCCGTTTGCCGCACCGTCGTCGCCGTTCTCCTGGTCGGCGGCGCCGAGAATCCTTCGAGACCGCGCGGTTCTGCTCACCAACCTTGGCTACCTGGGACACATGTGGGAGCTGTACGCGATGTGGACCTGGATGGCCGCGTTCGTGGCGGCGAGCGAAGCCGCGCGGCTCCATGGCCCTGGCCCCGCCCATGCGACGGCAGCGCTCGTGACGTTCGCTGTAGTGGGAAGCGGATCGCTGGGATGCTGGCTGGGCGGGAAATATGCGGATCGCCTGGGCAGAACCACCGTTACCAGTGCCGCGATGGTCGTTTCCGGAGTCTGTTGCCTGACGATCGGGCTGTTGTTCGGGAAGCCGCTCGTCCTGCTGGTACCAGCGCTCCTCATCTGGGGAGTGGCCGTGGTGGCGGACTCGGCCCAGTTCTCGACCGCCGTGAGCGAGCTGGCGCCCCGGGATTACGTCGGGACCGCGCTCACCCTCCAGACCAGTCTGGGCTTCCTATTGACCGCGGTCACGATCTCACTCCTCCCGCTGGTGGCGACGGCCGCCGGATGGCGCTGGGTGATGAGTCTCCTCGCCATCGGCCCTGCCTTCGGGGTGTGGGCGATGCTCAGGTTGCGGCGCCGGCCCGAAGCCGCTCGACTGGCCGGCGGGCGCGGCTAGACGGGAATCTACGGAACTCGCAGGAGCCCGACGACGCCGCCGAACTCGTCGGCGAGGCGCGACACCCCTTCCGGCACGATCCAGTCACCACCGTCGATGCGCACGTTGAACCGGTAGCTGCCATGCGAGAGCGACAGCACCGCGGTCCACGCACCAGCGTCGGCCGGTGTCAGCGTGACGGGCTCCCAGTTGCTGAAGTCACCGGTCACCTCGACAAGAGTCGCCCCCGGTGCGTGCACCACGAGTACCATTCCTGCGCAGTGGCAGTCGCGCAGCTCGACACTCGCGGCAACGGGGGGATCCGCCGGGTCGGGTGCGGAATGGTGCGACGCATGGGCCGGCCGGAGGGGAGCGGCGAGGGGTTGGCGGCGGGGCAGGGCGGTCATACGGAACGCGATCCCGAAATAGCGGCCGGAGATGCTGCCGCTCGTGGGGTCGGTAGGATACCGGCCGCCTGAAGCAATGATGGAGAGCCATGGGTTGAGGGCGACGCCGCCGCTCGCCTCGCCGTATACGCCGTGTCCACCACCCTTGCTCCAGGCGCGCACGCCGAACGACCCGTCGAACGTGAATCGGCCGCGCCGGGCGTGCGCGGCGCTCTGGAAGTCGGTGTAGACCGTGTCGCCGACGTGTGTGTTCGTCGCGCTGATGAGC
>JBGPIW010000399.1:0-3131 GCA_041485045.1 Gemmatimonadota bacterium
GCGGCCGCCATCGCGGCGATGGTGAGGCTCGACGTATTCGAGGCGAAGATCGTCCCGGCGCCGCACAGGGCGTCGAGCTCTCTCCAGAGGGCGTTCTTGACCTCCAGGTCCTCCGTGACGGCTTCCACCACGACGTCGCAGCGCTTCAGGTCGGCCGTGGCGGTGGTGAACGAAAGGCGTTGCAGCGTGGCGTCGCGGTCGGCGGCCTGGAGCTTTCCCTTTTCTACGAACTTGGCGAGCGACTTCTCGATGCCGGCTTTCGCCTTGTCGAGAATCGGTTGCGCCACGTCGCGGACGATCGTCTCGTACCCCGCGGCGGCGGCCACCTGCGCGATGCCGCTCCCCATCAATCCGCACCCCAACACCCCGACGCGCTGCATCTCGCTCATGACGTCACTCTCAGAACTGGAATTGTTTGCGGATCTCTTCTGCGATCCGCACGAACGCGCTGCCCCGCGGGCCCGGCAGGGCGTGCTCGGGCCGGATCTCGCCGCGCTCGAGCCGGTCGAGCACCTGCTCCATCCCGACTTCGATGCGCTCGAGCTGCGCCGCCCGTCCCGCCACCAGCGGCAGCAGCGACAGCACGCCGAATCCGACGACCGGGGCCACCGTGAAGGGGTACAACACGCCGATCACCGCCGCGGCGACCGATCCGGCGGCGCCGATCCCCGCGAGCACCGCGGCGCCGGCGATGCGGCCGCGCCGCAGGTTTCGGACGTCGGCGCTCAGGCGCACGTGGCAGAACCCGGGCTCGAGCTGGGTCACGTGACCCGCGATCTCGACCGCCCGGGTGAGCGAATAGGTCTTCCCTCCGGCCCGGAGCCCCCGTTGCATCGACGCGATGAACCCGACTTGCGGCTCCCACGTCGTGCGATCGGGGTAGCGGCGCTTCACTTGCAGCAGCTCCTGGCCTTCCATCCAGAGCGACAGCGCTCGCTCGACGGAGCCGCGGTCGCCCGGCACCACCCGGTGCGTGTCGAGGCGCGCCGGCCCAATGAGCGACCAGCGCCGCTCGGCCTCGGCCGGCGTGCGAATACGCTCCTCGAGCAACGCTTGCTTGAGATAGCGAGCGGGAATCCCGACGTCGCTGCCCAGGGCGACGAGCTCCTCCTCGGTCAGGCCCTCGCCGATGTCGCGCTCTCCGGTCTGGAGCTCGGCAGCGCGCTGGATGATGCGATCGAGGGCCTCTCGGCTGATCAGCTCGCCCGCCATGCCTACGTCCGGACCGTGTCCTTCCCAGGGACCGGGGGCAGGGCATCGCCCGCCCCCGCCGCTCGGGCCGGGAGGGCGGGGACGGCGCTATCGGCGCGCCGGCCCGCTACCGCGTCGAGCACCCCCCGGAAGAGATCGAGCGGGATGGGGAAGATCGTGGTCGAATTGTTCTCGGAGGCGATCTCCGTCACCGTCTGCAGGTAGCGCAGCTGGATCGCGCACGGCTCCCGGCCGATCACCGCCGCGGCCTGCGCCAGCTTCTCGGACGCTTGCAGCTCGCCCTCGGCGTTGATGATCTTGGCGCGCCGCTCCCGCTCGGCCTCCGCCTGGCGGGCCATGGCCCGCTTCATCTCGGGCGGCAGGTCCACGTCCTTCACCTCCACCGCCGACACCTCGATGCCCCAGTCCTCAGCCCGCTGGTCGATGATCTTCTTGAGGATCGCGTTGATCTTCTCGCGGTTCGCCAGCAGCTCGTCGAGCTCCGTCTCGCCCAGCACCGAGCGCAGCGTCGTCTGCGCCAGCTGGCTCGTGGCGTAGAGGTAGTTCTCCACCCCGATCACCGCTTTGACCGGGTCCACTACCCGCATGTACAACACCGCGTTCACCTTGATCGAGATGTTGTCGCGGGTGATGACGTCTTGTGGCGGGATGTCGAGCGCCATCACGCGCATGGAAACCTTCTGCATGCGCGCAAACAGCGGGGGCAGATAGATCAGCCCCGGTCCCTTCGCCCCCCAGGAGCGGCCCAGGAAGAAGTAGACGGCGCGCTCGTACTCGCGCAGTACGCGCAGGCCCGAGAACAGATAGAGGCCGAGCCCGGCCATGATACCGAGGATGAAGTCACCCATGCGGTCCCCTCAGGCCGGGAAGGATTCCACGATCACCGCCAGCCCCTGCCCGCCGCCGATGCACGCCGACCCCAATCCGTAGCGCTTGCCCGCGCGGCGCAGCGCGTGCAGCAGGTGCAGCGTGATGCGCGTCCCGCTCGCGGCCAGCGGATGCCCGATGGCGATGGCGCCGCCGTGCACGTTGGTCTTCGCGCGGTCCAGACCCAGCTCCCGCTCCACCGCGAGGTACTGGGGGGCGAATGCTTCGTTGACCTCCACCAGGTCCATCTGGGCGAGGGTCATCCCCGCCTTCTCGAGCGCTTTGCGCGCCGCGGGTGCGGGGCCGATTCCCATGTACTTCGGCTCGACGCCCACTACGCCCCAGGCAACCAGTCTCCCCAGCGGCTTCAAGCCGTGCGCTTTGGCGTAGGCCTCGCCGGCGATCACGGTCGCGGCGGCCCCGTCGGCGATGCCGGAGGCGTTGCCCGCCGTCACCACCCCGTCCTGCTTGAAGTAGGGCTTGAGCGCCGCCAGGCCTTCCACCGTCGTGTCGGGCCGCATGTGCTCATCGGCGCGGAACTCTATCGTCTGCCCCTTCTTCTTGATCGGCACCGGGATGACCTCGTCCGTGAAGACACAGTCGTCCCAGGCTTGCTTGGCGCGCTGCTGCGAGCCGACCGCGACCTCGTCCACCTCGCGACGGTTGAGCTTGTACTTGTCGGCGAGATTCTCGGCGGTCTCCGCCATCGACAGGCCGCACTGCGGGTCTTTCAGCGCCTCCCAGAGGAGGTCCTCGAGCTGCGCCGGACCGAGTCGCAGCCCCCACCGGGCGCCGCGCACCACGTGCGGGGCCTGGCTCATCGATTCGCCGCCCCCGGCGAGTACCGCCTCGGCCTCGCCGAGCATGATGAGCTGGGCGCCCTGCGTGATCGCTTCGAAACCCGAACCGCACAGCCGATTCACGGTGACCGCCGGGGACTCGATCGGCAGGCCGGCCTTGAGCGCCACGTGGCGTGCCATGTAAATGGCGTCCACGGAGGTCTGCAACGCGTTGCCGAACACGGTGTGCCCGATGTCGGCGGCAGGCACCCC
>JBGPIW010000400.1:0-3129 GCA_041485045.1 Gemmatimonadota bacterium
ATCATCGATCAGGCGGTGGACGCGTATTTCCCGATCGTGGAATCGCTCAACGACCTGGTGGACAACCTCGAGGAGCGGCTGTTCGAGGCGTTCGACGAGAAGCTGATCCACGAGATCTTCAAAGCGAAGCGCTCCGCGTTCGCGTTCCGGCGGCACATCGGGCCGCTGCGCGAAGTGCTGAACGTCCTCACCAACCGGCCGTCCATCTACATCCGGTCCGAGACCCAGCTGTACTACCGGGACGTGTACGACCACACGATCCGCATCATGGAATCGGTGGACACGACGCGCGATCTCCTCGCCGGCGTGCTCGAGACCTACCTCTCACAGGTCTCCAACCGGATGAACAAGGTGATGAAGCAGCTCTCGATTGTAGCGACGATCGCGCTGCCGCTGATCGTGGTCGGGGGCATCTACGGCATGAACTTCAGCCAGATGCCGCTCACCCACCATCCGCTCGGCTTCTACCTGGCGTTGGCCTCGATGGGCGCGATCTCGGCGATCATGGTCGGGTGGCTGCACAGAAACCGATGGCTCTGACCCTCTCGGCCGAGGTCGTCACCCTCCATACGAAGCACCCCTTCATCATCGCGCGCGGGGGGCGGAGCGCCTACGAGGTCGTGTGGGCGCGCCTCACCGATGGCGACGGCATCGAAGGGTGGGGGGAGGCGTCTCCTTCCTCTTATTACGGCGAGACCGCCCAGACGGTACTCACCACGCTCGACACCCTGGGCGAGCACCTGCCCGACGATCCGTTCGACCTGGAAGGCGCGGAACGCCGCTTCGAGCGGGTCGTGCCCAAGAATGGGGCGGCGCGGGCGGCGCTGTCCGGGGCGCTGCACGACCTCGTCGGCAAGCGGCTCCAGCAGCCGCTGTGGCGCCTCTGGGGTCTCGATCCGTCCCGGGCCCCCAGCTCGTCGTTCACGATCGGGATCGACACCCCCGAGAAGATGCGTCAGAAGGTCACGGAGGCGGCGGACTACCCGATCCTCAAGATCAAGCTCGGCACCGACCACGACGAGGCGCTGCTCCAGACGATCCGCGCCGCAACCGACAAGCCGATCCGCGTGGACGCCAACGCCGGCTGGACGCGCGACCGGGCCATCGCGATGCTGCCGGTGCTCAAGGAGTTCGGCGTGGAGCTGTTGGAGCAGCCCCTCGTGCCCGAGGACATCGACGGCGTGGCGGCGGTGCGCCGCGCGTCCCCCGGCATCCCGGTGGTGGTGGATGAAAGCTGCGTTGTGGCGACCGACATCCCGAAGGTGGCCGGCGCGGTGGACGGGATCAACATCAAGCTCGCCAAGTGCGGCAGCCTGCGGGAAGCGCTGCGTATGATCGCGACGGCGCGGGCGCACGGCCTGCTCGTCATGGTCGGGTGCATGATCGAGACGTCGATCGGGATCACGGCGGCGGCGCATTTCACGCCCCTCGTGGACGTGGCGGACCTGGACGGCGCCGCCCTGACGGTCGACGACCCGTTCACGGGGGCACGGATCGAGCGGGGCCGGATCACCCTTCCCACGGGACCGGGGCTGGGCGTCGCCCGGCGATGACGCGGTTCGCCGACGTCCTCCTGCCGCTCCCGGTCTCCACACCCTACCGCTACGCCATCCCCGACGCGCTCGCCGCGCGCGTCGTGCCCGGCGCGCGCGTCGTCGTGCCGGTACGGCGCCGCCGCGCGGTGGGCGTGGTCCTCGCCGAGACCGACGAGCCGCCCACGCAGACGGCGCGCGGCGTGCTGGAGACCCCGGACCCGGAGCCGGCGCTCTCCATCGCGCACATCCGGCTGGGCGAGTGGCTTTCCGCGTACTACGGGTGCCCGCTGGGGCTCGCGCTGCGCGCCCTCCTCCCCGGCGCGCTGTGGGGCGGGCGTGACGCGCGCACGCCGCCGGAGCGCTTCGAGCGCACGATCCGCCTGGTGCGCGCGCTGCCGTCGCTGGTCGAGCGGGAGCGCGCCTTCGCCCGCGCGCCGAAACGGCGGGTCGTGTACGAAACGCTCGAAGCGCTGGGCGGCACGGCGCCGATGCGCCATCTGGTCGAGCGCCTGAAACTCGGCGCCTCCGTGTTGGAGGGGCTCGTGCGCTCGGGACTCGCCCAGATCGACCGCGTCGCTGCACCGCGCGATCCGTTCGCGGACCTCTCGGTCGCGCCGCCGCCCACGCTCAGCGCCGATCAGCGAGAGGTGGTCGCGGGCATCCTCGCGACGCCGGTCGACATGCCGGTCCTGCTCGAAGGGGTCACCGGTTCCGGGAAGACGCTCGTGTATCTGGACGTGCTGCGTACCGTCGTGGCGTCGGGTGGCGGCGCTATTCTGCTCGTGCCGGAAATCGCGCTGACGCCGCAGACGGTGGCGCGGGTACGCGGGGTATTCGGCGATCAGGTCGCTGTGCTGCATTCGGGGCTGTCCGACGCCGAGCGTGCCGATGCATGGCGCGCCCTGCGCAGCGGCAAGCGCCGCGTGGCCGTCGGCGCGCGCTCGGCGGTGTTCGCTCCGGTCCAGCGCCTCGCGGCGATCGTGGTGGACGAGGAGCACGAGCCGAGCTACAAGCAGGGCACCGCTCCGCGCTACCACGCCCGCGACGTCGCCCTCGTGCGGGCGCGACTCGAAGGCGCCCGCCTGATCCTGGGGAGCGCCACGCCGTCGCTCGAGACGCTGCACCGCGTGGCCGCGGGCACCGTGCGTCGCTTCGCGCTGCCGCGACGGGTGGACGACCGGCCGTTGCCGCCGGTCGAGCTGGTGGACCTGCGCACCGCGGAGCGCATTCCCGAGGCGGGATCGGTGCCGTGGAGCGAGCCGCTCGACCGGGAGGTGCGCGGGGCGCTGGAACGGAGGGAGCAGGTGATCCTGCTGCTCAACCGCCGCGGCTTCGCCTCCTTTCTCCAGTGCCCGAAGTGCGGCGACGTCCCCGGATGCCCGCGCTGCGCCATCACGCTGACGGTTCACGCCACCCCGGCCGCGCTGCGCTGCCACTATTGCGGACATGAGGAGCCGGTGCGGACCGAATGCGCGAAGTGCGGGGCGCCGACCCAGCGCATGCGCGGCCTCGGCACGCAGCAGCTCGAGCATTTCGTGGGCCTCCGCTTTCCGGCGGCGCGCATCGCGCGCATGGACCTGGACACGACGAGCAC
>JBGPIW010000401.1:0-3123 GCA_041485045.1 Gemmatimonadota bacterium
GACGACGAACACCAGTACCCGGATGCCTCCGCCCCCACTCACGCCGAACTGCCGCGGTGCGGTGCCCGCCGTACAGCCGACCAGTGCCAACGCGCCGACGCCGATACCGACGAGCTGCGGAACTCGCATGATCCCCCCTGCTGAGCGGTGAGGCACTGCGTGGACGTTTCGGATATGCACCCGGCCGAGGGGCCGTTTGACAAGCCCCGTCAGCGCGCCCTACCTTCCGGCTCCACAATTAGTTAGGCACTCGCTGGAGGTTGTCAATGGTGCTGCGCACGCGTCCCAACGAGGGCGGCGCCGACCAGCCGATCCCCAACTACATCGGCGGCGCCTGGGTCCCGTCCCGCGCGACTGACTCCCTGCCCTTGACGAACCCGGCGACCGGTGAGCCGCTGGGGCGTGTGCCGCTGTCGGGGACCGCGGACGTGGAGGCGGCGGTCCAGGCAGCGCTCGCCGCCTTCCCCCGCTGGCGTGCGACCCCTCCCGTGGTGCGAGCCCGGTACCTGTTCACCTTGCGAGGGCTGCTCGAGTCACACTTCGAGGAGCTGGCTGCGATCGTGACCCGAGAGAACGGGAAGACGCTGGACGAGTCCCGCGGGTCGGTGCGGCGCGGCATCGAAAACGTGGAGCACGCCTGCGGCATCCCGACCCTCATGATGGGGGCGACGCTCGAGGACGTGGCCACCGGGATCGACTGCGAGTACGTCCGCCAGCCGATGGGGGTCTTCGCCGGGATCACGCCATTCAATTTTCCGGCGATGGTGCCGATGTGGTTCTGGCCCTACGCGGTCGCCTCCGGGAACACGTTCATCCTGAAACCGTCCGAGCAGGTGCCGCTCTCGTCGCAGCGGATGGTCGAGCTGGCCCATGAAGCCGGGTTCCCGCCCGGCGTCCTGAATCTCGTGCACGGCGGCAAGGACGCGGTGAACGCCCTGCTCGCGCATGACGGCATCATCGGGGTGTCGTTCGTCGGCTCGTCTCCCGTCGCGCGCCACGTCTACAGCACCGCGGCCCAGCACGGGAAGCGGGTCCAGGCGCTGGGGGGCGCCAAGAACCACGTGATCATCATGCCCGACGCCGACCTCGAGCGCACGACCCAGGTCGTCACCGAATCGATCTTCGGCTGCGCGGGGCAGCGCTGCCTCGCGGGGAGCGTCGTAGTGGCCGCCGGCGCGGCGTATGGGCCTATGAAAGACCGGCTGCTCGGCGCCGCCCGCGGCCTCCGGATGGGCAACGGCCTCGATGCCGGTGTGACGCTCGGCCCCGTGGTCTCCGCCCGCCAGAAGGAGCGCGTGCTGGGCTATATCGACGCCGGCGTCCAAGGTGGGGCGGACCTGCTGCTCGACGGCCGCGGCGCCCGGGTCGACGCCTACCCCGACGGCCAGTTCGTCGGCCCGACGCTGTTCGACGGGGTCACCCCGGACATGGTGATCGGGAAAGAGGAGATATTCGGCCCCGTCGGCTCGATTGTGCGGGCGGCCGACCTCGACGAGGCGCTCGCGCTCGTGCAGCGCAGCGCCTTCGCCAACGCCACGTCGATCTTCACCTCGAGCGGCAAAGTGGCGCGGGAGTTCCGCTACCGCTGCGGCGTGTCGATGATCGGGGTGAACATCGGGGTGGCGGCGCCGATGGCGTTCTTCCCCTTTGGCGGCACCAAGGGGTCGTTCTTCGGCGATCTCAAAGCGCACGGACAGGACAGCGTGCAGTTCTTCACCGACAAGAAGGTCGTCATTACGAGGTGGTTCTGACATGGCGCGGACGGTGCTGGGCGGTCTCATCCAGATGTCGAATCCGCTGAACGACCCGGCGGCCCCGGTCACCAAGGTGCGCGACGCCATGCTCGAAAAGCACCTCCCCTACATCGAAGCGGCCGGCAAGCGCGGGGTGCAGATCCTGTGTTTGCAGGAAGTCTTCAACGGTCCCTATTTCTGCCCGTCGCAAGACTCCAAGTGGTGCGACATCGCCGAGCCGATCCCGGGACCCACGGTCGAGCGGATGCAGCAGATCGCAAAGCAGCACGCCATGGTGATGATCGTGCCGATCTACGAGCGCGAGATGGCGGGCGTGTATTACAACACGGCGGCGGTGATCGACGCGGACGGCACCTACCTCGGCAAGTACCGCAAGAACCACATCCCGCACACGGCCGGCTTCTGGGAGAAGTACTTCTTCAAGCCGGGCAATCTGGGGTATCCCGTCTTCCGGACGCGCTACGCCACGATCGGCGTCTACATCTGTTACGACCGCCATTTCCCCGAAGGGGCGCGCTTGCTGGGGCTGCACGGCGCCGAAATCGTGTTCAATCCCTCCGCGACGGTCAAAGGACTGTCCCAGTACCTCTGGAAGCTCGAGCAGCCGGCGCACGCCGTGGCCAACGGGTTCTTCATGGGATGCTCGAATCGGGTGGGCACCGAGGCGCCGTGGAACATCGGCCAGTTCTACGGCACGAGCTACTTCGTGGACCCGCGCGGCAACATCCTCGCCGTCGCCAGCGAAGACAAGGACGAGCTGGTAACCGCGGAGATGAACCTCGACATGATCGAGGAGGTGCGGCGCACCTGGCAGTTTTACCGCGACCGCCGTCCGGAGACGTACGAGGACATGGTGCGACAGCTCCCCTGACGCCATGCCGCTCCTGATTCGCAACGGCCGCCTCATCACGGCCACCGACGACTACCTGGCCGACATCTTCTGCGCGGGGGAGACGATCACCCGCATCGAGCCGGCGATCGATCCCAAGACCCTCCCGGCCGGCACCGAGGTGATCGACGCGACCGGGAAGTACGTCTTTCCGGGGTTCATCGACCCGCACGTGCACATCTACCTCCCGTTCATGGGCACGCTCGCCGCCGACGACTACGCGTCGGCCAGCCGGGCGGCGCTTGCCGGCGGCACGACGACGCTGATCGAGATGATCTGCCCCGGGCCGACGGACGCCCCGTGGGAAGCGTTCGAGCTGTGGCGCGCCAAGGCGAAAGACCTGGCGGCGGTGGATTACACCTTCCACATGTCGGTGGTGCGCTTCGAGGACCACGTGCGCGATCAGTTCCGCAAGATCGTGGGCGCGGGCGTGGCGTCGTTCAAGGTGTTCCTGGCCTACAAGGGCGCGCTCAACCTCTC
>JBGPIW010000402.1:0-3123 GCA_041485045.1 Gemmatimonadota bacterium
CATCCGCCAGACCCCGACGGTCCGCCAGCGCTATGCCGAGCAGCTCGCCGCCGAGGGCGTGCTGGACGCCGCTGCCGCCCAGGCGGAGGCGGACGCCGCCACCGCACGGCTGCAGGGGATTCAGGAGTCGCTCAAGACCAGCCTCGCCAAGGGGGGCGCGGTCGAAGAGCCGCATCGCATTTCGAAGCAGTCGGTGGCGGAGCCGGAAACGGCCGTCCGCACCGAGCTGCTCACCACGCTCAACGACCAGCTGCTGCTCGTCCCCGACGGGTTCACGGTCAATCCCAAGCTCAAGAAGCAGCTGGAGCGGCGGCGTGAAGCCATCGGCCCCGACGGTGGTATCGAATGGGCGCATGCCGAAGGCCTGGCATTCGCGTCGCTCGTATCGGAGGGGATTCCGATCCGGCTCACGGGCCAGGACACCGAGCGGGGCACGTTCAGCCAGCGGCACCTCGTCCTACACGACGCGGTGAACGGCCGCCGGCACGCGCCGATCCAGCACCTGCCCGGCGCGCGCACGCCGTTTGAGCTGCACAACAGCCCGCTCTCCGAGCTCGCGTGCCTCGGCTTCGAGTACGGCTACGCCGTGGCGGCGCCGGAAGCCCTGGTGCTGTGGGAGGCGCAGTTCGGCGATTTCGCCAACGGCGGCGAGATCATCATCGATCAGTTCATCATCTCCGGCCTCGCGAAGTGGGGGCAGACGTCGCGGCTGACCCTGCTGCTGCCGCACGGTTACGAAGGCCAGGGTCCGGAGCATTCGAGCGCGCGCCTGGAGCGGTTCCTCGCGCTCGGCGCCGAGGGGAATATCCGGGTCGCGAATTGCACCACGCCGGCCCAGTACTTCCATTTGCTGCGCCGGCAGGGACGGCACGCGGAGCTGCGGCCGCTCATCATCATGACCCCCAAGAGTCTGCTGCGCCTGCCGGCCGCCACATCGCGCCTCGACGAGCTCGCGACCGGGCGCTTTCGGGCCGTGCTGGACGATGCCGCCGCGGCCGCACGGCGCGACGCGATCACGCGACTCGTGCTCTGCAGCGGGAAGGTGTACTACGACCTGCTGGCTTCACCCGCGCGCGCGCACGCCGCGCAGGTCGCCATCGGCCGGGTCGAGCTGCTCTATCCCTTCCCCGCCGCCGAGTTGGCCGAGCTGGTTCGCAGCTACCCGAAGCTGACCGAGGTCGTCTGGGTTCAGGAAGAGCCGCGCAACATGGGCGCGCGCAAGTTCGTGCTACCCAAGCTGCGCGACCTCACGCCGGCGGCGATCGCGATCAAGGATGTGTCGCGGCCCGAGCGCGCCAGCCCGGCGGAAGGCTATCCCGCGGCGCATTTGGCCGAGCAGGCGAGGATCGTGCGCGAGGCGCTCGGCTGAGATCTCGTCTCACGGCTGCCACTCCGTAACGAGCCGTCCCCCACGCACGACGGCGATCAGAATTGGTTTGTCGGGCACGTCACCCGCCGCGTCGAACGCGATCCGACCCGTGACCCCTTCGTAGGCCGGACGGGCGCGGCCCAGCGTCGCGAGATAACTCCGGATGGCCCCGCGGCTCGCGCCGACCTGCTCGATCGCCTGCGCCAGCATCATGATCACGTCGTACGTGCCGGCGCCGCGATGGTCGGGGCGCTGTCCATAGGCCCGCGCATAGGCGGCCACGAACGCGTCGTTGCGGTCGCCGGCACGGTCCGACAGATACGTCGCCGAGACCCGCACGCCCTCCGCGAGCGCGCCATCGGCCTCGATGCCGACCAGCGCGTCGCCGCCGATCACCGGCCAGGCGAGCCCGGTCGACCGCATCTCGCGCAGCACCGTCTCCGCTTCCACCCGCTGGGTCGCGAGCACCAGCACATCCGGGCCTCCCGCACGCCGCAGCCGGGACAGAAACGGCTCCGCCGACCCGTGGGTGACGAGATAGGGATCCTGCTCGAGCACGGTCCCGCCGAGATTTCGGAACTCGCTCACGAACGTGCGGCGCACGCCGCGTCCGTAGTCGTCGTTGGTGTAAATCACCGCCGCCCGGAGGGCGCCGAGCCGCTGGCGGGCGAAGCGCGCCAGCTGAATGCCGTGGGCCAGGTCGCTGGGGCAGATGCGGAACAGCCACGGCGACAACCCCGAGAGGTCGGGACTCGATGCCGACGGCGTGATGAGGGGAATCGGGTCGCCCCGCGTGCTGTACACGCCGAGCGCCGCTCGGGTGGGGCCGGACGAGAGGTGCCCGACCACGGCGACCACCCGGTCGCGGACCACGAACGCATGCGCTTCGCGGACGGCCACGGTTTCCACGCTGCTGTCGTCGGCGAATACGAGCTGCACCGGCCGGCCGGCGATCCCCCCGCGGTCGTTGAGCTGTCGCGCGGCGAGGCGCGCTGCGAGCTGCATCGAGGCCCCGCGCGCTTCGCCGAACGGCCCCGCCACCCCGATGTAGATCGGATCGCGGCCTGCGCCGCAGGAAACGGCCAACAGGCCGGCCACGACGGCTACGGTCCGGGGGAAACGCTTCACGCGTCAGCCTTGAGAAAGGAAAGCGCTAATGTGGGAGGATCGGCGCTGACACGCCACCCGCCCCTGAGCTATCTATCACATCACGCACTGGACCATGCCCGACACACTGCTCCTGGTAATCCGCTACGCCGTGTTTGTGGCGTTCTTCCTGGCTGTGCTCGTGGCGCTGGGGAGCTGGCTCGTGCGCACTCGGCGGCTCTCTCCGTTCGGGCTGGCGGGTCGGGCCCTGCGCAACGCCACAGATCCACTGATGCGGCCGGTGGAGCGGCGCGTGGTGCGGGCGGGCGGCAACCCCGTACAGGCAGGTTGGTGGCTCGTGATCGGCGTGGCGATCGCCGGCGTGCTCGTGATCTCGCTGGCGCAGTGGGCGCAGACTTCCTGGTACGCGCTCGCCGGCGCGGCGCAGGGCGGCGGCCGGGCGATGCTCGCCCTGGTCGTCGGGGTCGTCTTCAAGATCCTGATCGGCGCGATCTTCATCCGGGTCATCGCCTCCTGGCTCGGCCGGTTCCGGTACTCGCCCTGGCTGCGCCCTGTCTACTGGCTCACCGACTGGATCGTCGAGCCGATCCGCCGGCTCCTGCCGGTCGGCGGCCCGCTCGATTTCAGCCCGTTCGTCGCCTTGCTCG
>JBGPIW010000403.1:0-3117 GCA_041485045.1 Gemmatimonadota bacterium
CGGGCCTGCACCGTGAAGAGCCGGTTCCCCCGCACGTAGGTGACCACCACGTGCGGCGCGTGCGCGGGATCTCCCGCATGGGCGACGCGGATGACCGTGGCGTTCAGGCGAATGCGCGTGGCCTGCCCGGCGCCGTCCAAGGCGCCGAACCGGACCCGATTCTGCCACACGGCGTCGACGGAGCGCGGGCCGGCGAACGCGTCGGGGATGAGCGTTTTCACCATCAGGCGGGCAAAACCGGTGTTGCCGTCGGGAAACATCTGATCACCGAGGGCCTCGTCGCCGTCGCCCGGGAACTGGGTCTCGATCGCGTAGTTGCAGTACGCCGACAGGACATCGGGCCCCAGGCCGTAACCGCCGCCCTCGACCGGCGAAAGAAACGCGCGCACCGTCTCGCGACTGATCTGGTGCCGGGCCATCAGATGCTCTTCCAGCGTGATGCCGTCGAGCTGGCGTGAAACGGCGTCGCCTTCGGTCGTGGGGGGCGGTCCTGCGTTGTCGACACTGCGCCAACGCAGCAGGTCGGCTTTGACCGCTTCGGGTAACGGCGCCCCATCCAGCTGGCGTCCCCACGGATCGATCACCCACACGCCGGGACGTGCCCCGAACTGGGGCCCGAAATAGAAGCCATACTGCCGCGGTTCGTCGTACGGGCTGTGCCCGAGCGGCATCTCAGGCGCCGGTCCGCGCCAGGTCTGATAGGCGAACGCCCTTCGATCCATGCCGATCAGCTTGTAGAAGGCGTCGGTGTAGCCGCCTGGCTGGGGTACGAGGAAGATCGCCGAGCCCTGGTGGGCGACCACGGTCTGGCCAGCGACGCGGAATTCGTTGCGCTTCGCCTCACCGCCGAAGATCGCGTGGTTGTCGAGCACGAGGCAGCGGCCGCCCCGCTGTTGCTGAAAGAAGACCGCCGCGGCGAGGCCGCTGATCCCGCCGCCGACGCACACCAGATCGTACCGTTCGCCGGTGTCGATCGCGCTCGCCATCGCGCGCTCAAAGGCCCCATCGCGCAGGCGATGCGCCGTGGACATTACCTCGTAGCTGTTGCCATGGGCGCGCGCGTAGTCGCCGACCCCGCCGTAGCCGTCCCAGGCGTCGGCGGGAGCGATGGTGCCAAACCCAGGGCCGTGGCGTCCCAGAACCAGGCCGGCGCTCGCGAGCAGGGTCCCGTTGAGGAAGTCGCGGCGCGAGATCGGCTCGTGCATGCCGAGGCGGTTGTCAGTCATTGATGGAGTGCGGATAAGCTGCGGCCGGCGGGCGCCACGATCAAGGGAGCCTCTGGCGAAGTGGCAAACATATCCACCGGTTATGATGTGTCATCCGGAGGCCATCATGGTCAAAGACGCAGCTTACGTTGGACTGTTGCTGGTATGGCAGGTCTGCACGCTCTCGGCGCAGCGCACAGCGAACGCTGTCTACGATCGCGTGATTCTGGGCGGACGCGTCGTAGATCCGGCCTCCCAGCTCGATGCGGTCCGCAATATCGGGCTCACGGGCGGACGCATCGCCGTCATCACGACGCAAGTCCTACGCGGCCGGGACACGGTCGACGCGCGCGGCCTCGTCGTCGCCCCCGGCTTCATCGACCTGCACGCGCATGGAGAGACGCCCGAGACCTATCGGTTCTACGCGCTGGACGGCGTGACGACAGCGCTCGAGCTCGAGCTCGGCACGGCGGACGTCGCTGCCTGGTACCGCGAGCGCAGCGTCGGGGAGCCGGTCAACTACGGTGTCAGCATCGGCCACATCAAAGTCCGTATGGCGGTGATGCACGATTCCGGTACCAGGATGCCGGTGGGCGACGGCGCCTATCGCGCCGCGTCGCCGGCACAGATTGGCGAGATCGCGCAACGCATCGAGATTGGTCTCCGCGAGGGCGCGGTCGACATCGGCGCCGGGTTTCCATATACGCCAGCGGCAACGCGCGATGAGCTATTGGCCGTCTTCCGCGTCGCCGCAAGGACCAAGACCCCAGTACACGCGCACATTATCCCTGGCGTCGCCGGTCTGAAGGCAGCGCTTTCGCTCGCCGGCGAAACCGGGGCTCCCTTGCACGTCGTGCACATCAACAGTGCGGGCCTTGCCGAAACGCCGGTGATGCTCGACATGATCAGCGATGCGCGAGCGCACGGACGTGACGTGACGACGGAGGCGTATCCGTATGACGCCGGAATGACGGAGATTCAGTCCGCTACCATCCAGGACGTTTACAAAACCGCTCCCGATGCGCGCCTCGCCGAGCTGGAGTGGCCGCCTACGGGCGAACGGTTGAATCGCGAGAGCTTCGAGCGCTACGCCCTAATCGGCGGCCCAGTTGTGATCCATACCAACACGGAGCAGATGGTCGCTGTGGCGATAAACAGTCCACTCACCATCATTGCGAGTGACGCCTACTGGCAGAATGGCACGGGGCATCCGCGGACAACAGGAACGTTTGCAAGGGTGCTGGGCCGTTACGTCCGCGAGGCCCACTCACTCTCGTTGATGGAGGCCATCCGCAAGATGACGCTGATGCCGGCGCAACGACTCGAGGCGCGAGTGCCGGCGATGCGGCAGAAAGGACGCCTGCGTGTTGGCGCAGACGCAGATATCACGATCTTCGACCCGCTGACGGTGGTGGATCGCTCGACGTACCGCGAGCCGTCGCTGTCTCCCGTCGGCATCCAGCACGTGATCGTGAACGGGGTGTCAGTGGTCGCGAACGGGCGGGCCGTCGAGAGCGTCACCCCGGGAAAGGCGGTACGAGGGGAGGCACCAAGATGACCGATGCTCGCGACCCGTCTCGCCGCGACTTCCTGGCCGCGTCGGCGATCAGTCTCATCGGGCTCGCGCGTGGCGCGGCGAGTCCCACGTTGCGCGACGAGGCGCAGACGGCGGGGGATGGTGATCTCCTCTACGTTGGGACGTATACCGAAGGCACCCGGTCTGAGGGGATCTATCTCGTCCGCATGGACCGGCGCGCTGGGAACCTGCAGCGAGTCGGCTCGGTGGCCGCCGGGCCGAACCCGTCGTTCCTCGCCATCCACCCCAACGGGCGCGTGCTCTACGCCGTCAACGAGCTCGAGCAGTACAATGGGAGAGCGACCGGTGCGGTGAGCGCCTTCGCGATCGAGAGAG
>JBGPIW010000404.1:0-3111 GCA_041485045.1 Gemmatimonadota bacterium
AAGGATATCGTCGAGCGTTTCGGTGAGTTTTCGGCCGTGGAGCTGCTGCAGTTCGTCGAATCGATCCAGCCATAGGCTACTGTCGCGTGAATCGTGCATATGTTGCACGACTTCAACGACGCCCAATCAGCTTTTGAGAGGAAATCAGCTCTAGAGGTCGTTTCCTCTGCACTTGGTGCGGGTTTTGCTTGACGCTGCGTCATGCGTCGGCTACTTTCCGCCATGCTTGCAGGAAGCAGCCCTCTACATAGAGAGCCCGACGCTCCGACCCTGGCGGCGGGCTCTCGTTGTTTGCGCCATTGCCAGCCCACATCACTAACCCCAGGGAGACCGAGCACATGACCGCAACGTTGGAGCCAACCCGGATCGAGATGAAAGTGGGGACGAAGGCGTCCCCGGCCGATGCGATTCGCCGGGCGCGCGAGGCCGGCGTGCAGGTGGTGGACGTGAAGTTCTGTGACCTGCCGGGCACGTGGCAGCATTTCTCGCTGCCGTTGAAGGAGCTCACCGAAGACGTGTTCACGGACGGGTTGGGGTTCGATGGGTCTTCCATCCGGGGTTTCCAGGCGATCAACGAGAGCGACATGTTACTGATGCCGGATCCGGCGAGCGCGTTCGTCGATCCGTGTCTGCAGGTGCCCACGCTGTCGTTGACCTGCGACATCACCGACCCGATCACGGGCCAGCGCTATTCGCGCGACCCGCGGTTCGTGGCGCAGAAGGCGGAGAGCTACCTCGTCAAGAGCGGCATCGCGACGACCGCGTATTTCGGCCCCGAGGCGGAGTTCTACATCTTCAATTCCGCCCGCTTCGACCAGAACGCGCACGAGGGCTATTACCACCTCGACTCGGTGGAGGGGATCTGGAACTCCGGGGCGAACGGCACACCGAACCCGGGCCACCGGCCGCGGCACAAGGAGGGGTACTTCCCCGTTCCGCCGGTGGACAAGCTCCAGGACCTGCGCTCCCGAATCATGCTGGCGCTGCTCGCGGCGGGGGTCGACGTGGAGGTACATCACCACGAGGTGGGCACGGCGGGCCAGACCGAGATCGACATGCGGTTCACCACCCTCACCCGCATGGCGGACCAGGTCATGATCTACAAGTACATCGTGAAGAACGTGTGCGCGCAGTACGGCTACACGGCGACCTTCATGCCGAAGCCGATGTTCGGCGACAACGGCTCGGGCATGCACGTGCACATGAGCTTGTGGAACGACAAGACCAACCTGTTCTACGATCCCAAGGGCTACGCGCTGCTGTCGGACCCGGCGCGCTGGTACATCGGCGGGTTGATCAAACATGCGGCCGCCCTGCTCGCCTTCGCCGCCCCGACGACCAACAGCTACCGGCGGCTGGTACCCGGATACGAGGCGCCGATCAACCTCGTCTACTCGCAGCGCAACCGCTCGGCGATCTGCCGCATTCCGATGTACTCGAAGTCGCCGAAGTCGAAGCGCATCGAGTTCCGGGCGCCCGATCCTTCGAGCAACCCGTACCTCACGTTCGCCGCGCTCCTGTTGGCAGGCCTGGACGGGGTGCGGAACAAGCTCGAGCCGCCCAAGCCGATGGACGTGGATCTCTACGAGCTGGAGCCAGCCGAGCGCAAGCACGTGAAAAACACGCCGGGAAGTCTGCAAGAGTCCCTGGCGGCGCTCGAGGTCGACCACGCGTTTCTGCTCGAAGGGGGCGTCTTCACACCCGACCTGATCGACACGTGGCTGGCGTATAAGCGGGCCAAGGAGATCGATCCGGTGGCGTTGCGGCCGCACCCGTACGAGTTCTTCCTGTACTACGACTGCTAGGGGAGGTCTTGGAGGTTGGTGGAGGATGGTATCCTCCATCAACCTCCACCATCCTCCAGCATTCTCCCATGCCCGCCACCAAGCGCGACATCCTGGCCCTCGCCAAAGAGCAGGGCATCGCCTTCCTCCGGCTGCAATTCACTGACATCCTCGGCGTCAACAAGAACGTCGAGGTGCCGGCGAGCCAATTCGAGAAGGCGCTCGACGGCGACATCATGTTCGACGGCAGCTCGATCGAGGGGTTCGTCCGGATCGAGGAGTCGGACATGGTGTTGAAGCCTGACCTCGAAACCTTCCGGGTGTTGCCCTACGAGGACGAGGGGGGCAAAGTCGCCCGGGTGATCTGCGACGTGTACAACCCCGACGGCAGCTCGTTTGCGGGATGCACGCGCCAGGCGCTGAAGCGACAGATCGCGCGCGCCAGCGCCCTCGGATACGACATGATGGCGGGGGTGGAGGCGGAGTTCTACATCTTCCAGCTGGACGAGCGGGGCGAACCGACCACGGTCACGCACGACCGAGGCGGCTACTTCGACCTCACCCCGGTGGACCGCGCCGAAGAGATCCGGCGGCTCATCATCCGGGATCTGGTGTCGATGGGCTTCGAAGTGGAAGCGGGGCACCACGAAGTGGCCCCCGGGCAGCACGAGATCGATTTCCGCTACGCCGAGGCGCTCGAGACGGCAGACAACCTGGCGACGTTCCGGTTCATCGTACGGGACGTCGCGTTTCGGCACGGCTTTCTCGCGACGTTCATGCCGAAGCCGATCTTCGGCCAGAACGGCTCTGGAATGCACACCCACCAGTCGCTCTTCGCGAAGGGACAGAACGCCTTTCACGATCCCAAGCGAAAGTGGGAGCTGTCTGGGACGGCGTTGTCCTACATCGCGGGACTGCTCGACCACGCCCGCGGCTTCTGCGCGGTGACCAACCCCCTCGTGAACAGCTACAAGCGGCTGGTGCCCGGGTACGAGGCGCCGGTCAACGTGGCGTGGTCGATGCGCAACCGCTCGCCGCTCGTCAGAATTCCCGACAAACGCGGCACCGGGACGCGCTGCGAGCTGCGCATGCCGGATCCCTCGGCGAACCCGTACCTCGCGCTCGCGGTGCAGCTCGCGGCGGGTCTGGACGGCCTAGAGCGCCGGCTCACCCCCACCGATCCCGTCGACAAGAACATCTTCGAGATGAGTTTCCGGGAGCGCCGCCGTTACCGTATCGACGAGCTGCCGCGTGACCTGCACGAGGCGCTGGAATGTCTGGAGAAGGATCCGGTGATCCGCGAGGCGTTGGGCACGCACATCTACGA
>JBGPIW010000405.1:0-3105 GCA_041485045.1 Gemmatimonadota bacterium
CAACGTGGCGCTCAACTACCTCGTCTCGGGGACCGTGCCGGTGCGGTGGGGGAATGCGCACGCGAACATCGCCCCCTACCAGGTGCTGCCCACCGCCGACCGGCCCATCGTCCTCGCCGTCGGCAACGACGAGCAGTTCCGGAAGTTCTGCGTGGTGGCGGGTGCGCCGGATCTGGCCGACGATCCCCGTTACGCGACCAACGCCACCCGGGTGCGCCATCGTGAAGCCCTGACCGGTGAGCTCGAGCGCCTGCTCGTGACGCGCTCCGCGGGCGCCTGGCTCACGGCGCTCGAACCGGCGGGCGTGCCGTGCGCGCCGATCAACGATCTCGCGCAGGTGTTTGCCGACCCCCAGGTGCGCCATCGCGGGATCCGCCTCGAGGTGCCGCACCCGGTCGCCGGCGCCGTGCCGCTCGTCGCGAACCCCATCCGCCTGTCGGAAACTCCCATCCAGTACGATGCGGCGCCGCCGCTGCTGAGCGAGCACACCGACGCGATCCTGCGCGAGCGGCTCGGGTTCGATCCCGCGGCCATCGCCGACCTGCGGCAGCGCGGCGTCGTGTAAAGAGGGTGGGAAACGCTGACGGGCCGCCCAGCGGGGCAGCCCGTAATCAGCATCGCTTCTCTTCGCTCCTGTGCTACTTCTTGTTGACCGCCATCTTCAGCTGCTTGCCGGCGCGGAACGCCGGGGCGATGGTGGCCTTGATCTGAATCTCGGCGCCGGTCTTGGGGTTGCGCCCCACGCGCGCGGCGCGCTTGCGGGCTTCGAAGTTGCCGAACCCCGTGATCTGCACCTTCACACCCTTCTTCAGCTCGCCCGCGATGATGCCCTTGTCGTCGAACAGGGCCTCGACCGCACGGCCGGCATCGGCTTTGGACATCTTCGTCCGCATCGCCAGAGCCGCTATCAGGTCGGCTTTGTTCACGGCGCACTCCTCAATAAGAGGGTTGGTAAGGGCAAAGCCTCGCAAATCAGCCCCTTTCACGGGGGGGCCCCCGAAAAGCCTTGAAATCTCTCAACAATATGGGGACCTACCCCGGAAATCCGCAAGACTCCTGCCCTTTTCCGCCCTCCACCGTCCTGCGCCGTCCTCCGCTTGCCCTCCGACCCACCCCCGGTGAGCTTGCAGCGCCATGTTCCACGGTACCCGCCCCGGTTGGATCGAAGTCATCGCCGGCGTCATGTTCTCCGGCAAGAGCGAGGAGCTGATCCGCCGCGTCCGGCGGGCCGCCATCGCCCGCAAGCAGGTCCAGGTGTTCAAGTCCCATCTCGACGCCCGCTACGCCGGGCTCTACTCGGTGACCAGCCACGACGGGGTCACCGTAGAGGCCGAGCCGGTCGACAGTGCCGAGCAGATTCAGCGCGGCATCCGCACCGGTACGGAGATGGTCGCGGTGGACGAAGCGCAGTTTCTCGACGAGGGAATCGTCAAGGTCGCGGGCGATCTGGCCGACGGGGGAGTGCGCGTCGTCCTCGCGGGAACCGACGTGGACTTTCGCGGCCTCCCCTTCGGGCCGATGCCCCGCCTCATGTGCGCCGCCGAAGTGGTCGACAAGCTGCACGCCATCTGCGTGGTGTGCGGCGGCCCCGCGAGCCGCAACCAGCGGCTGGTGGACGGCCAGCCGGCGCCCTGGGACAGCCCCACGATCATGGTGGGCGGACGCGAGAGCTACGAAGCGCGCTGCCGGCACTGTCACAAAGTCCCGAGGGCGGATGAAGGTCAGACGGCTCTGCTTTGACGGCGCTATCGGCTATCAGGTATCGGCTGCCCGCTTGGCCGATGACTGACAGCCGATAGCCGATAGCGCCTTTCGTGCTCAACGTCGCCCTCACTGGCAACATCGCCGCGGGCAAGTCCACCGTGGTCTCCCTGTTCCGGCGGTGGGGGGCCACCATCATCGATGCCGACGAGCTGGTGCGCGAAGTCGAGGCGCCCGGCACGCCGGTACTCGCCGCCATCGCCAGGCGATTCGGCCCGGAAGTGCTGGCCCCCGACGGGACCCTCGACCGTGCGGCGTTGCGGACCAAAGTGCTCGCCGACAACACGGCGTTGACGGCGCTCAACGCGTTGGTGCATCCAGCGGTCGAGCGGCGCCGCGAAGCGCTGGTGGACGCCGCCTGGAAGCGCGGCGACCGGATCGTGGTGAACGACATCCCCCTGCTCTTCGAGGCCCTCGACCCGGACCGCTTCGACGTCGTGGTGCTCGTGGATGCGCCGGTCCCAGTGCGGCGCGCGCGCTTGGAGGCGCTGCGGGGGCTCACCACCGAAGACGCAGACCGGATGATCGCGGCACAGCAGGGACCCGAGCGCAAACGAAGGAAGAGTCAGCACGTGATCGACAACGACGGCACGCTGGAAGACTTGGAGCGCCGCGCACGCGCAGTGTACAACGACCTGGAGCGGCGGGCGGCGGCCAAAGAGCAAGCTTGACACGGGTTTCGGCCTTCTCTAGCTTCGCCCGCGTTCCCGCCACCTCAGTCGAAAGCGACGCCGGCATGGCCAACGTCCCCAAAGACCTCCGCTATACCCCGGAACATGAATACGTAAAGACCACCGGCGATCCCGCCGTCGTGCAGATCGGGATCACCGACTACGCCCAGGGCGAGCTGGGGGACGTGGTGTTCGTGGAGCTCCCCAAGCCCGGTGCCGCATTCACCAAAATGCAGGTGTTCGGGACGATCGAAGCCGTGAAGGCCGTTTCCGAGCTGTACTGTCCGGTAAGCGGGACGGTGGTGGAATCCAACGGCGGTCTGGACGGCGACCCCGCGCTCGTGAACCGCGATCCCTACGGCGCCGGCTGGATGATCACGCTCAAGGTGAAGGACTCCGGTGAGCTCGCCGGCCTGCTGGATGCGGCGGCGTACGAGAAGCTCACCGGAAGCAAATGAAGCCGTCGGCCATCAGCCGTCAGCAGACGCGGTTGAATGACTGATGGCTGACTGCTGACGGCTGAATGCTCACACTGACGTTCCACGGCCACGCCTGCTTCACCGCCGAGGGCGACGGCAAGCGCGTCATCTTCGATCCGTTTCTCACCGGTAACCCGAAAGCCGACATCCCGGCCGACCGCGTCCCGATGCTCGACGCGATTTTGTTGTCCCAC
>JBGPIW010000406.1:0-3101 GCA_041485045.1 Gemmatimonadota bacterium
GGCTCGAAGGACGGACCGACGACCACGCGCGCCAGACATCCGGAAGGGCGGCGAGCACGTCGGCGGGCCTGAGGCTGCGAGCGGTCCAGGAGCGCGCCCCGAGCTCGGCGGCGCGTCCCAGCGCGTGGGCGCCGAGGGCGGCCGCCTCGGGAAGCGGCAGCCCACGCGCCAGGAACGCCCCGATGAATCCCGCGAGGACGTCGCCGGAGCCGCCGGTCGCGAGGCCCGGGTTACCGCTCGCGACGACCAGCACCGGCCCGCGCTGGTCGGCGATCACGGTGGGCACGCCCTTCAGCAACACGCAGGCGCGCAGCTTCTGCGCTGCCTTGGCGGTCGCGGCCCACCGATCGTTCGCCGCGGCGTCGGCAAGCTGGTCGCCGACGAGCGCGCGAAACTCTCCCAGGTGCGGGGTGCAGACGACGGGGCGCTCCGCCTTGCCGTCGTAGAGCGTGAGTGCGTCGGCGTCGAGCACGGTGGGGAGCGGCTTGCGGGCGAGCGCCGCAGCGAGAAAGCGTCCGCGGGCGGCCTCGCGTCCCAGTCCGGGGCCGATCACGAGCGCATCGGCCCAATCGAGCGCCTCCGCCGCCTGGGGCTCGAGCTCGGGGCCGAGGCGTGACTCGACGGTGAGCACGTCGGGAAGGCTGGAGCGGGCGGCCTCCAGGGTCTCCTTCCCCGCCACGAGCTTCACGAGCCCGGCGCCGGCGGCGAGGGCGGCCCGCGCGGCATGCAGCGCCGCGCCGGTCATGCCGGCCGCGCCGCCGACCACGGTCACCCGACCGCGGTCGCCCTTGTGCATCGCCGGCAGCAACCGAGGCAGGCGCCCGCCGGCCCATGCATCGGTGATCAGTACCGACGCGGCGGGATCGGGCGGGGGAAACCCGATGTCCACCACGATCACGCGCCCGCACCACTCGCGCGCCACGAGATGGCCGCGCCGCGCGCCACCGAACGTGACGGTGACGCGCGCCCGAACCGGCCCGTGGGTTTCCCCGCTGGAGAGGTCGAGCCCGGTGGGACCATCGAGCGCGAATACCGGGAGCGCGCTCGCGGCGAGCCGCTCCGCGGCGGCGAGCACCTCGCCGCGCGCCGGCCCCGTGGCCCCGGTGCCGAGCAGCGCGTCCACCGCCACCGCCGCGGCGGGCCACGGCTCGTCCCGGGCCAGCTCCGGTACGCCGGCGACCCGCGCCAGGGCGCGGTTGTCGATCGCATCGTCGGTCTTGGGATCGAGTCCCACCACCCAGACCGGGAGGCCCGACCCGTGCAGCGCGCGCGCCAGCACCCAGCCATCGCCGCCGTTGTTCCCCGCGCCGGCCACGATCAGGACCCCGCGCTCCAGCGCGTCGGGGAATTCGCGCGCCAGCACCGCGGCCGCCGCCCGTCCCGCGCTCTCCATCAGCACGCGACTCGGGATGTGATACTGAGTGCGGGCGGCGGCATCCCAAGCCGCGGCCTCGGCCGCCGACAGCACTGGAATCGTCATCACGGAATCACCACTCCCCCGTAGCCCACGACGCTCGCCTCGTCCCCCGTAACCCAACCCGAATGACGGTAGTCCACGACCTCAGCGCGCCCGCCCCCGAGGGCGCGGGCGGCCGCGAGCGCCACCGCCACGGGTGCGCGGCCGCACATCGAGATCCGCTCCGTGCGGCAGCGGCGCAGCAACTCGGCACCGTCCATCGCCTGAATCGCCGCGAGCGCCTGGGCGTCCTTGAGCTCCGTCACCGGTGCGGGCTCGTAATGATTGAGGTCGCTCGAGGCGAGCAGCAGTACCGGCTCGCCCCACCCGCGCACGACACCCGCGAGCGCTTCGCCCAACGCCCGCGCCTGGTCCCAATCATCCCAGGCGAGTACCAGCGGCACGATCGCCACGTCCCGTCGCCGGACCTGGAGAAAGGGGAGCTGCAATTCGACCGCATGCTCATCCTGATGCGCTGCGTGGTCCACGCCCACCAAGGGCGACGCCGCGCGCACCGCCTCGGCGAGGTCGGCGGCGATCGCCACCTCGCCGATCGGCGTGGCGAACGCCCCGTCCTCCCACAGCGAGACGCCGCCGGGCGCCCGGCACCGCCCCGTGTGGTTCGGGGCGAGGATCACGACGAGACGCGGCAGGTCGAGGCGGGCGAACACGTGGGCGGCAGTGAGACCCGAATACACGAGGCCGGCGTGGGGGGCGATCGCGGCGCGCGCCGCCGCCGGATGCGCCACCGGCTCCACGGGCGCCAGGAGCGCCCGGATGTCGCGCTCGAGCGCATCGCCCGTGGCAGGGTAGAAGCGCCCGCTCACGGCTGGCCGACGGACCGCGTGCAAGCCTATTTCTGACTCTGGCCGATCGCCCGACCGAACGAGATCTCCCCGTTGTCGATCCGGACGTTGAAGCCACAGTCAGGAGTGGAGCACACCCACGCCTTGTAGGTGATGGGGGCACCGTCTCGCCCGTAATCGGATAGGGGGATCAACACACCGCGCTGGCACTTCTGGCAGGCCGGCCATTCCTTACCGTCCATTGGTCCACCTCACTTCCCCGGACTACGCCCGCTCCAGACCGGGCCAGCGATAGCCGGCCCCGAACGCTTCGCCGAACTCATACACCCGCTCGAAGTCCTCGATTCGGTCGCTCGGCTGCCGGGCCAGGAGGCCGGCGTCGATCAACGCGAACACGATCGTCCCGAAGTGCTCGGTCCGGTGCACGCCCCAGTGTCCGAGCACGGTCGGCGCCAGGAGGCCGAATTGCTCGAGGGCGAAGTCGCGGCACGCCCACGCCAACTCGCCTCCGGAGAGGTGCCGCCGGGCCGGGAGCCGACCCTGGGCGTACTCGAGCGCCGCCAGGACGAACAGGTAGGCGCGCTCGTGAAACCGCCCGTCGCGGGCGCCGATTTTCTGGAGGGCGTCTTCCAGCGCGGCGTAGTCGCTCACGCCCGCGCTCCCTGCACGACGCGGGCCGTGCGCGCGCCGCTGCGGGCGCGGGCTCCACGGGGCGCCGCTTCCGGCGCGAGCAGCGCCAAGGCGAGCACTTCGTCGAGCGAGTCCACCGGGTGAATGTCGAGCAATCGCTTCACCTCGTCCGGCAGCTCGATCAGATCGGAGCGGTTGCGCTCCGGCAC
>JBGPIW010000407.1:0-3079 GCA_041485045.1 Gemmatimonadota bacterium
ATGGGGCCGCGGCACCGCCGCCGGCGCCAGTGGTTCGAGTCGGGCGACATGAAGTACGTGATCCTCAAGCTGCTGCGCGACAAGCCGCGCCACGGCTACGAGGTGATGAAGGAGCTGGAAGAACAGATGCACGGCTGCTATTCACCCTCGCCCGGCACCGTGTACCCGACGCTGCAGTGGCTCGAGGACGAGAGCCTGGTGCGCTCGCGCGACGCCGACGGCAAGAAGGTCTACGAAATCACCGACGCCGGGATCAAGTTCCTGGAGGAGCACAAGGACGTGGTGACCGACATCTTCGATCGCGTGGCTGAGACCGTCGAGGAAGCGCTCGGCGGCTCGATGGCCGAGATCAACCAGGGAGTGGCCCGCCTGATGAAGTCGGTGTACCGTCACGGCTGGCGCGGAGGCGACGAGGCCCGCCACCGCATCGCCGAGATCCTCACCAAGGCCGCGAAGGAGATCGAGGAGGCGCTCGCATGACTACCGCGACGATACGTGCGTCGGACGCCGAGCGGGATCAGGTGACCCGCATGCTGCAGCAGGCCGTGGCCGAGGGTCGGCTGACCCCGGAAGAAGCGGGGGAACGCCTCGCCGCGGCGAGCGCCGCCCGGTTTCGCGACGACCTCGGCCGGCTGGTGGAGGACCTTCCCGCGGTGGCGCCGGCCCCGCCCCATCCACCACGCGGCGTAGCGTGGCTCGGCGTGGCGGCGCGCCTCACCCGCGGCCTCGTGTTCGCGGCGATTGCTGTGACGGTCTTCGGGTTCTGGGGAATCCGCTTCCTCCTGCCGATCTGGGTCATCGGATTCGTGGCGTTCGGCCTCGCGGCGCGCGCCGGCCGGCGCCGCGCCGTGTGGTGGCACGCCCGCCGCTGGACGCCGGAGCCCCGATGGCTGGGGCCGTCGGCGCACCCGTGGTGACCGACTCGCTCGCCATCGAAACGCGGGCGCTGCGCAAGGTGTACCGGTCGCCGCCGCCGGGGATGACGCCGCGCGGCAAAAGCGGGCCCGTCGAGATCGTCGCCCTCGACGGGCTCGACTTGCAGGTGCGCGCCGGGGACTTCTTCGGGCTGCTCGGACCGAACGGCGCCGGCAAGACGACGACCCTCGGGATCCTGACGACCCGCGTGAAGGCGAGCTCCGGCGCGGCATTCGTCGCGGGCGTCGACGTCGTGACCGATGGGGTGGCGGTGAAGCAGCGCATCGGGGTCGTGCCGCAGCGGCCCAACCCCGACCGCAGTCTCATCGTGATCGAGAATCTCGTGTTCCACGCCGCCTACTTCGGAATGCCGAAAGCCGAAGCCATCCGGAAGGCGCAGGGCCTGCTGGACATGATGGGTATCGGGGACCGAGGCGCCGCGAAGGTCGACCAGCTCTCCGGCGGCCAGCAGCAGCGCCTCATGATCGCCCGGGCGCTGATCCACGACCCGGAGATCCTGTTTCTCGACGAGCCCACGGTCGGTCTCGACCCCCAGGCGCGTCTGGACCTCTGGGATCTGCTGCTCCGGATGCACGGCGAAGGGCGCACCATCGTGATGACCACACACTACATGGAAGAGGCCGACCGGCTGTGCCAGCGCGTCGCGATCATCGACCGCGGGCGCCTGCTCGCGTGCGACTCTCCCCGATCGCTCAAGGCGCAGGCGCCCGGGGGTACGCGCATCGAGCTGACGCTCGACGGGGATGCCGCCGCCGTCGCCCAGCAGGCGCGCACCCACTCCGGGGTGCTGCGGGTGGACGCCCAGGGCGCCGTGTTGTCGGCGTACGCCGAGCGTCCCGGTGAAGTCCTCGCACAGCTGATCCGCACGGCCGAGGCGGCGGGCCGCGCCGTGCGTGACATCCATCTCGCCCCGCCAAGCCTCGAAACGTTGTTCATTTCCCTCACCGGGAGGAAGCTCGCATGAGACCCTCGCGACCCCCGGTGTCGGCCTCCCGCGTGTTCCTGGCGCTCTTGTCGCGCGACCTGCGCGTGGCGCGGCGGGAAATCGTGTCGTTCCTGGTGCGCAGCACGTTGCAACCGCTGCTGTTCGTGGTGGTATTCGGGTACCTCCTGCCCAAGATGGGGCTGGTCCAGCGCGGCTACGGCGCCGCGCTCCTCCCCGGTATCCTCGGCATTTCGCTCGCGCTCTCGAGCCTCCAGTCGGTGGCCCTTCCCATGATGGCCGATTTCGGCTGGACGAGGGAGATCGAGGATCGCCTGCTGGCGCCGGTGCCGATCCGGCTCGTCGCGGCGGAGAAGGTCGTGTCGGGTGTGCTCCAGGGCGTCGTGGCCGCCCTGTTCGTGCTCCCGGTGGCGCGGCTCATCATGGGGCCGATCGATGCGCTCAGTTTCGCCCACGCCGGGACGCTGCTCGGCATCACGCTGCTGGGCGCCTTCGCCTTCTCGACCCTGGGCCTGTGGATGGGGACCGGGATCCCGCCCCAACAGATCGGGTTGATGTTCAGCGTGATCGTCGCCCCGATGATCTTCTTTGGCTGCGCCTACTACCCATGGCAAGGCCTCACGCCGGTGCCGGTGATCAAGTACGCCGTCCTCGTCAATCCGCTGGTGTACGTGGCCGAGGGGATGCGCGGCGCGCTCACGCCGGCGCTGCCCCACATGCCGTGGGAGCTGGTGGTCGTCGCCCTGGTCGTCATGTCCGCGGTGCTCTGGAGCGCCGGGATCCGCACCTTCGAGCGGCGGGCGGTGAGCTGACGTGATCCTCGAAGCGTGCGTCGACTCCGCGGAATCGGCGCTCGCCGCCCAGGCGGGAGGCGCGCACCGCATCGAGTTGTGCGAGGACCTGCTGGAGGGCGGCACGACCCCCAGCGCCGGCATGATCGAGGTCTGCCGGGAGCGGTTGCGGATCCCGATGCACGTGCTGATCCGTCCGCGCGGCGGCGACTTCGTCTACTCCGACGTCGAAATCGAGGTCATGCAGCGGGATATCGCCCTAGCGCGCCGGCTCCACGTCCAGGGCGTCGTGTTTGGCGCGCTGCGTGCCGACGGGAGCGTGGACGTCGAGCGTACGAAGGCCCTGCTGGGTGTGTCGCGGCCGCTGTCGGTCACGTTTCACCGGGCGTTCGACTTCACCCCGGACGCC
>JBGPIW010000408.1:0-3079 GCA_041485045.1 Gemmatimonadota bacterium
TAGCCCGACGTAGGACTTCTGCTGCCGCAGCGCCTGCGCCGTCCGGACCGCCACGGCGATCGCGACGGCGCCCAACGCGGCTCCGGCAGTGTTGGTCATCACGTCGAGCACGCTGGCGCGGCGATCGGGCAGGAAGAGCTGCAGCACCTCCGCCAGGACGCTCATGGCGGCCCCGGTCAGTGCGGGCCCCCGGATGGCCGACGCCAGCGGGATTGACCGGCTCGTCGTGACCCACAGGGCTCCCCAGCCCGCGAACAACAGCACGTTTTGAATGGCGTCCACGGCGGTCGCGGCGGAGTACCGGAACGTGAAGGCATTGGCCAGCCCCTGCGACAGGCCGGCCGACGGCGCGGCGAAATGGAACGGCGCCAGCGTGGCGACGGCGAGCACCACGACGTAGGCGAGGCGCGCCGAGAGCACCGCGACCTTCAGCGGTACGGTCGTCACGCCTTGCGACCGCGGGCGGCCGGCCGTGCCGCCGGTGCCTCGATGAGCCTGTGGCTCGCGGCGGAACCCAGGTCCAGGTGGTAGAGGCGTTTCAAATCCCGGATTCGCTGCAGCGAGGCGTCGTCGAAGGGGCTTTTCCCTTCGAACGCGTGCAGCACGATGCCCTCGAGCAGGTCGCCCAGGGTCACCTCGTGGTACTCCGCCAGTGCCTTGAGCACCTTGACGAGCCGTTTCTCCATGCGTACGCCGGTCTGGATACGCTCGACCGGGATCCGTTGCCCTGGCTGCATGCCACTCTCCTTGTGCGTCGGTTGGTACCAATGTACCTTGGTACCATCAATGGCTCCGGAGCCCGCTATGAAGCTTATGCTGCTGCTCATCGCCGGTGGAGCGGTCGTGGCGACCGCTCTGTCCCGCCCGGCTGGCACAGGGTCACCCGATCCCGCCGCGCACGTGCGGAACCAGTTCTCCTTCACGGTGCACGCGGCTTTCGCCACCGTCTTCCCGCTCTTCGGGGCCGACCGGGAGCGGGGCTGGGCGTCCGGGTGGGCGCCGGCGTTCCTGTATCCCGACCCGCCGCACGACAGCGCCGGGATGGTCTTCACCATCGCGCACGGCCAGACCAGGGCCGTGTGGGTCAATACCGCGTTCGATCCCGCCCGGGGTGTGGCGCAGTACGTGTCCGTCATTCCGGATGCCCTGGCGACCGTGATCGACATCCAGGTGTCCCCGCTCGACTCCGCGACGACCGCCGTCACGGTCACCTATACGCGCACGGCGCTCGATCCGGCGGCGAACCTGCACGTCCGCTCCCTCGGCGATCACGATCGCGGCCAGGGACCGGAGTGGGAGCGGGCGATCGCCGACTATCTCCGCGGTCTTCAATAGTCGTAGATATGATCGACCCGGAGCTGCCCGCCGGCCTCGGCTTCCGCCAGCACCGCGAGCAGGTCGCGGGCGTCCACGGCCAGCAGGACGCGGACGCGAGCCGGCGCGTCGGGCGCGGTGTAGGCCACCACCACGCGGCTGCGGGCCGGCGGGTGCCAGTCGCGCGGGGCCGTCCCCGTGAGCGTCACGACGGTGTTCCCCGAAATCTCGGCCACCCGCACGCGGGCCGACTGGCGGGCGAGCGACAGGAGCGCGTCGCGGAACGCGGCGTAGCGGGGCACCGCCAGCAGGGCGTAGTGCCGATCCAGCCAGGCCACCCGCCGCAGCTGATCGGGCGTTGCCCCAGGCGCCATTGAATCGCTCCAGCCCGCCACCACGAGGTAGCGCTGGAGCTCGTCGGGCGCGTAGGCCGTGGCGGTGCCCAGGCCGATCAACGTCGCGTACATCGCCTTCAGGCCGTACTCCGCGGACAACCACGCGCGCCGCTCCCACTTCCGGAGCAATCCGGGGCCGATCCAGGGGACATCGGTCCACAGGTGGACCAAGGCACGTCGGAAGGAGAATTCGTACCATCCCTTCTGGTTGATCAGCAGGGCATAGTCTTCGGCCACCTGTGCGGCGTACCGATCCTCGGCGGTGCCGCCGGCGGGCGCGTTGAGCTCGGCAAGTCGCCCCACCGTCGTTTCGTACAAACCCTTCACGCCGTATTCGACGGCGGTGCTGATCCCGATCACGCCCAGCATGAGGTGTTTGCCGAACCCCGCCGGCGCGCGGGCGCGGCTGGCGCTCCAGGTGGCCAGATAGCCGCGCCAGAACGTCCCCACCGATTGCACGTACGGGAACTCGCTCGGCGGTTTCCCCTGGCGCAGCCAGCGTGCGTAGGCCTCGCTGCTGTAGACGAGATCCCACTCGGTATGCGTCAGGTACTCCGCGCCTTCGGACCGCCCGTACCCCTGGATGGTGTCCAGTGCGATGCTCGCCTCGGCCGGCAGCACGGCCGGCATCCGGGCCGCCGCAACGTCGGGGACCCCGCCGGCGCGATCCGGCTCGTACAGGTCCCACAAGGTATTGGTGAATTTGTCGGCCGGGTCCACCCGCCGCTTTTCGGCAAACAGCGCCGTCGCCCTGGGGTACGCACGGGCGAACTGATCGCGCGTCGCGAGTGGTTGATAGGGCAGGTAGTAGCGCCCGCCACACTGGATGGCGGCTTCGATGAGCTCGCGCGTCCAGCGCCCCACTTCGCGCGCGGCCTCGGGACTCGTCGCTTGCTTGTAGTACAGGACGTACGCAAACACCTCCGTCGGTGCCCAGGCGAGGTACGTGCCCGGATCGGCGAGTGCGTGGCGAATCGAGACGTTGACCGCGTTGACCCGGTGCGCCTGGAGAATCTGCCGCAGGCGCGGCACGAAGACTGGCAGGCTGTCGGCCGGGACAAAATACTCCTGGAGCACATACGTGCTCCGGTCCCGCGACGCGGGCTCCAGCTCGCTCACATCGTAGCTGGCCTCGTAGTTCCTCCAGGTGACGGGATTCCCGCGAAACATCGCCGGGTCGAGAATGTGCCGGCGGATCCACTTGCCCAGGCGGCCGCTGGTGATGGATTTGTAGGCGAGGCGGTGCGTCCAGGAAGCCTGGTCGGACGCCTGTATCCGCTCGGGGATGGTGACCGGCAGGGTGGTTTCGACATAGGACACCGCGTGGACTTCCTCGTACGCCGGCGGATAGAGATCGGCGTTGTGGAAGA
>JBGPIW010000409.1:0-3075 GCA_041485045.1 Gemmatimonadota bacterium
GCCGGTCGCGGGCCGGTCGAGCGGTCGCGTGGGATCGGAGGTCACCTTGACCGGCGGTTGAAGCCCTCCGCGTATCGTGTCGTACCGCCATGGTCACCGTCTGCACGTTGCTCCCGCCGTCCGAGCGCCCGCGGTTCGAAGCGGTTGGTGACGGATGTTTCGTGTCCGTCCACGCCGATTCCTGTCGCGAGGTGTTGAGCGCCGCGCGGCGTCGTCGGGTGGACGCGATCGTCTTGTCGGTGCATCGCTGTGTCGGGGAGGATCTCCCGGCGGTCGCCCGGTTGGTGCGCGAGTTTCCGGCGATTCCGGCCGTGGCCCTCGTCTCACGACACGACCATCACGCCACCGAAACCCTGCTGCGGCTCGGTGCCAGCGGAGTGCGCGCGGCGGTGGATTGCACCGAAGCGAGCGGCTGGCACCGCCTGCGCGAGTTGGTGGGACACCCCGCGTCCCCGGTGGCCGCGCGCATCCTGTACCGGTTGCTGCCCGCCCTGGGTGACGATGTCCCGGAGGACACCCGGCTCTTCTTCGAGGCGCTGACCCGGCTCGCGCCGGTCATTCGTACGGTGCGCGCCTTGGCGCGCCACCTGCGCATTCGCCCCAGCACGCTCATGTCGCGGTTTCTGCGCGCTGCCCTCCCGTCACCCAAGACCTACTTGGCCGGGATGCGGCTCGTCCACGCGGCGCATCTGTTTCACAACCCAGGCCTCTCGGTGGCGGACGTCGCTTACCGACTCGATTTCTCTTCGCCGCAGAGCTTCAGTCGGCATCTGAAGGCGTTGCTGGGTGTCACCGCGGGAGAGTATCGGGGCCGCTTCCCCTTCGAAGTGGCGCTCGCCCGCTATGTGGACCTGCTCGTCACTCCGTACCGGGAGACGTTCCGCGCGTTCCGCCCCATGAACGTTGGTGTCGGGGACCAAGGATCGGACGCCGCGACCGTCTTCCGGTCGGGGTGACCCGCCGGCTAGGGAACGGGGATGGGGTGAGCAGTGCGATGCTCAGCGGTGACACTGCGGTGCTCGGCTGTGACCTGCTCCCGCCGCATCACCGAGAATCGCGCGATGCTGGCGCGCAGGCGTTCCGCCAGCTGGGCGAGCTGTTGCGACGTGGCCGTCAGATCGCTCATCGAGCTGATCTGGGATCGGGTCGCGGCCGCGGCGCCGTCCGCACTCTCCGACGAGCTGCTCGAGATCGCGGCCACCTGCTGGAGTGACTGCGCGAGGTCCGCGAGTCGGGTCGCCTGGCTGCGCGATACGTCAGCGGTGGCATTGACGAGATCGCCGATCAACTGCACGCCCTGGTGCACCTCGAGGAGGGCGCCGTCGGCCTCAGCGGCGATGGCGCCGATATCGCGCACCTGCGCCTCGCCGGTCTGCATCGCGCGCGCGGCGGCATCGATCCCGACCCGGAGCTCGGTGACCAGCTCGGCGACCTCACGTGCCGAGCGCGCCGCTTCAGCAGCGAGCGTTCGGACCTCGTCCGCCACCACGGCGAAGCCTTCACCACGCTCCTCCGCTCGCGCGGCTTCGATCGCCGCGTTCAACGCCAGGAGATGGGTCTGGCGCGCGATCCGGGCGATGGCCTGTGCGAACCCCCCGATCCGGTCCGACATCCCCGAGAGGCCGGCGACGGTCGCCGCGGTCGCCCGCACCTCCTCCCCCACCGTCCGCAAGGTCTGGCCGGCACGCGCCACACGTTCCCGGCCACGCTCGGCGGCCGACACGAGGCGCCGTGCGTCGACCTGCATCATCTCGGCGCGGGTGCGCAACGCGCCGGCCTGGTCGGAGGCCTTGGCGCTCTCGCCACGGGCGCTTTCGGCCAACCCCCGCTGACGTCCCAGGTCGCCGGCGAGGTCCTGGGCCGTGTGGGTGACGGTCTCCGATGTCGCGTGGATCTGTTCCGCCGAGGCCGCGAGCTGCTCTGCGAAAGCGGCGACTTCGTCCGCCTCCCGCTGCACGGTCGAGATTGTCGCTCCGATCTCATCCAGCATCCGGTTGAAGCTCTGCTCGAGAAACCCCAGCTCGTCGGACTCGGTGGCGGCCGCGCGGACCGCGAGGAACCCCTGCTCTGCCTCGCCCATCACATTCCGGGCGTGCCGGATCCGCGTGATCAGGGTTGCGGGGATGCGGTTCAGTCCCATGGCCACGAGGATGAATGCGACGGTTTCGATGAAAGCGCCCGTGTCGAGGCCGGGGGCTCCGGCGTACAGCCGACCGTGCAGGTAGCAGGCGGCCAAGTAGGCGATCGACGCCATCAATACCAGGAAGTCGCCTACCCCACGCGCCTGCTCGAAGGCATACGGCAGCACGGCGATGAAGAACGCCGCCACGAGCCCGCCATGGCCGAACCAGACGACGAGGACGGCGACGTAGATCACGTCGAGCAGCGCGAAGGCGTAGATGAGCCACCAGCGGTGCCAGCCCCGCTCATGGACCATCCCAAGCAGGACGTTGAGTGCGGCGAACCCGCCTGCGGCGAGCACAATGGTCCCTGCCGAGGTCGGGACGGTCCCGCCGAAACTCCCGATCAGCGCGAGCACCGCGCCGATCGCGATCAGCCCCCAGCGGCGCCGGTGGCTGCGGGAGAAGGTTTCGAGGTCCTTGAGACGCTGCTCATAGCCGGTGTCTTCCGCCCAGCCACGCATCCGGGTGGCCAGGGACGGTCGCGCTCGTGGACCGGTGCCCGGAGTCTGGGGAGTTGGGTCGAACCCTGCTTCGTCCGCCACGTGCCGCCGGCCGGGGAGAGGAGACAGGGAATGCTACAGCGAAATCCTCCGTTGTTCCAATTCAGCCGGGAGCGAGCAGTGCCGCGAGTGCCTGCTCGGCGTGGCGCGCGCCGAGTCGTTGGAAAAGCGCCAGCGCCCGCTCCCGCGCGGCAAGCGCTCCTGCTGCATCGCCGAGAGTGGCGAGGGTGTCGCCCAGATCGCGCTCGATTTCCGCTAGTGTATCGAGGGACGCCGCTCCCGGCGCCAGATCGCGCGCCTGCTCGAGCAGGCGTCTAGCCGCCTCCGGATCCTTCCGGGCGCGTGCCACCGCTGCCTGGAGGCGGCGCAGTTCCGGGATGCCCGCAGCGAAC
>JBGPIW010000410.1:0-3071 GCA_041485045.1 Gemmatimonadota bacterium
CCGAGCGACAGCGGGTGGACGGTGAACCCGGTGTCGCCGTGCGGGAGCACACCCAGCAGATGGGAGACGATCGAATCATTGATCCAGGAGTGCTGGTAATCGTCGATGCCCCGGTAGCGGCTGGGGCGCCCGGTCAGCGGATGGTAATGCTCGAACGCGTTGGGGCGATCGGGCCGGCCGGCGTCGGTCATCATGCGCGCGCACCGCCGCAGGAGATGGCCGAGGCGTGGCGCCCATTCGGGCCGGTGCGCGCGCACCACACGCGCCAGGGCGTCGACCAGATGTGAGTTGGTCATCGGCCAGACGCGGCCGTTCCAGGGGCAGAGGTGGCGCTTGCCTTTCCATTCGGCGTCGGGGTTGAACCGCGCATCGTCACGACTGGCGGACGGCACGGGGAATGGCGTCCAGAACCCCCGCGGATCGAAGAGGTGACGGCCGAACCCGGCGATGTGGCGCGCGTCGGCGAGGTCGGTCGTATACGGATAGAAACACACCGCAGCCTTCACCTCGGTCCGTCGGCCGTTCCGCGGATTCATGTCGCTGAACAGCTCCAGCTCGGGCGCCCACATCCCTTCCCGAACCGCGTGCAACGTGTGATCGGCGGCCGCCCCCCATTGCGAGGCCGCCCCCGGCTCGAACTCCGCCGCCAAGAACGCGAGCGCGCGGTACAAGCGGTAGGCATATACCGTCGCGTCGACTCCCTTGAGCCGGATCCGGTTCGCCCATTCATCCCGGTCGGCGGCGGCGTCAACGGCCTGATAGCGGGACGTGTACTCCTGTCCCGTTTCCTGCTGGTCCACCACATCCACCAAGCCGCTGTCTTCCCTATCTCGTGTACGACGCAGCCAAACGGCATAGCGGGCCAGGCCCGCGTAGGCTTCCGATCGCAGCGCGGAATCGGGGTGGACGGCATCGAGCGCCAGGAAGGCGCCGCCCCAGTCCGCGTGGTAGAAATCCGGTCCCGCGAGATGGTCGGCTGGGATCCGGCCGGGGAGCGCTCCGTCGGGGCGTTGGTGGTCGAGAAAGGTGTGGAGCACGCCGCGCCCCCATGCCGGGTCCGGATGCCACCGCAGCTCTCGCAGGTGACACTGGGCACTGTAGCTGATCGGCGTATGGAAGTAGTCGATCCCCTCGCACACGGTGCGATGGCGGTAGTTCGGCGCTGCACCCGCCGCGATGGCGTTCAGCCGCAAGCCGTACCACCGGTACCACCAGTGGCGGTCGAGATAAGGGTCGGAGCAGCGAAACTGCGGCACGGCCGCGAAGTAGCGGCGCCAGTGGTCCGTCGCCGACTGGGACCCGTCCCCCAGTCGCAGCACCGGTTTCGCCGGCGGCCGCCCGGCATCGAGCGCCAAGGACAGGGAGACCGCGAACGAGGTCGAGCTTCTCGCCTCGATGCGGAACCGGTGTTGCAAGCCCAGAAAGACGACGCCGCGCGGGTCGAGGCCATCCAGGTGCAACTCGCGACGCAGCCGGCCGGAAGTCTCCCAGCGATCCCAAAACGGCGTCAGCTCGAAGCGGGGATGCAGCGTGCCGACATTCCCTTGCGAGCGGTAACCGGCATGGGAATGGGCCGCAGGGGTGAGGGCGAGACCGGCGCGTATCGTCGCCCGGTGTCCCTGGCGATCCACGACGGTCCGCCGAAACCGCAACATCCCCTGCTGCATCGCGACGTCCTCGGCCGCGAGGGCTTCGCCCTCCACGGCTGTCCACGCAATGACGTCCAGGATGAGCCGTCGCCGTGCGGGGTTGCGGACCTCCCAAGCGGTCGTCAGTCCACCGCCCGGCGCGCAGCGCGTCTCTCGGGCCCGGAGGGGTCCGATCACGTGCTCCACGGTGAGTGCCGCAGGCGTCCAGCGGCGTGAGCGGCAGCGCGCCGCGAGCGGCTCGCCCGCCACGACGAAGCTCACCGTGCATCCGGGGGCGACGGCGTACTGAAAGAGGTGGGCCTCGTCCCAGAATCCCGGCGCGTCGAGCCAGCGCGGAAATGGCGGCGCCCAGACCAGCCCGTCCCCCGCCCCCAGGTACCACTTGTCGGGCCGGGCGAGGAGCTGGAGGGCATCGGTCACAACGACCGGATGACCTGGAGGAGGTCGCTGTCGTCCCGCCGGTCTCCGAGCTTGGCTTCCCGATGGAGCCAGCGCACGACGCCCTGCCTGTCGATCAGAAAATAGGCGCGGCTCGAAAAGAATTTGTCCTCGAGCAGAGTCCCGTAGCGGCGACACACGTCGCGCTTGAAATCGCTCAGCAGGTCCTGCCGCATGGCGTACTTCGTCCGGTATTCCTTGAGAGTCGGGACGGAGTCCACGCTGATGGAGAGCACGACCGTATCGGCACCGGCGAACTGTTCGTAGTCCTCCGTAAAGGCGCAGTTCTCCGCCGTGCAGGTGCTGGTAAACGCAAGCGGGAAGAACGCGAGCAGCACGTTCTTGCGACCGCGGAAGTCCGACAGGGTGACATCCGTGCCGGCGGTCGACGACAGGGTGAAGTCGGGCGCGGGGTCTCCCACCGCGAAGGGGCTGCTGGTCGTATCGGGCACGCGTGGGCTCCGGAGCGGCGGGTACCGGGATGAACCGGCCGAAATGTCGTCGCGGGAACTATCCGCCGCAACGCCGGCGTTTGATTTCCTGGACCGGCGCGGCGATACTCCCTGCCGTCCGTCGTCCTCAGCGATCCCCGACCTACTCGATCCCGGAGTGCGTTTCGCCATGCCCCATACTTTGCCCCCCTTGCCGTACGACTTCGGGGCGCTCGAGCCCCACATCGACACGCAGACGATGCAGATCCACCACGACAAACACCATCAGGCCTACATCAACAACCTCAACGCCGCGCTCGACAAGCACCCCGAATGGCATCAGAAGAGCCTCGAGGATCTGCTCCGCGGTATCAACGGCGTGCCGGAGGAAATCCGGACCGCAGTACGCAATAACGGCGGTGGGCATCACAACCACTCGCTGTTCTGGACCAGCATGGCCCCCAAAGCGGGGGGCGAGCCGAGCGGCAAACTCGCCGAGGCGATCGACAAGGCCCTCGGCGGCTTCGCGAAGCTCAAGGAGGCGGTGACCGCC
>JBGPIW010000411.1:0-3061 GCA_041485045.1 Gemmatimonadota bacterium
GGCGCGTTCCAATTGGGTAGACCGAGCTCGCGGGCGGCTGCCCGAACCTCGGCCTTGGTGTAACCCGCTTCCGCGAGCGGCGAGCGGACTCCCGCACGCAGGCCCGCCGCCGCACCGGGCCGATGCTCGCTCAGGTCATCGACGTTCGTACCGTCACACACGAGGGCCAAGCCCCGCTCGACCGCCAGGGCTCCGAGCTGGCTCCAGAGCTCGCCCTTGCAGAAGAAGCATCGGTTGGTCGGATTGGCGGAGTAGCGGGGATCCTCCACCTCATGGGTCGCCACTTCGACCAGGGGGATATCGAAGCGCACGGCGAGCGCGCACGCGACGTCCCGCTGCTCGGCGGCCAGCGATGCGCTTCCGCCGAGTGCCGCGAGCATGCGGCGCGGTCCCAGCTCCTGGCGCAAGACGACGGCGAGCAAGGAGGAGTCCACGCCCCCGGAGAAGCCGAGCAGGACGGAGGGGAACTCGCGCACGGCCACGCGCAGGGTGTCCAAGCGATCGCTCATGGGGCAAACGTAGCGTGGGGTGCTGTCCTATCTCAAGGACACCAGGGCTGCGTCAGCGGTTGCCGACAGAAACCGGATAGTTCGTCGGCAGGAACCGACTAACTTGCACGAGCGTTAAGGCAGAGGCGCGTGTCCTCTACGAAACGTCCGGCATATTGGCCCGCGAGGTTACCAAATGGCCGCCAAAGCGAACCTCGACGCCACCGACCGCAAGATCCTCCGTCTCCTCTCCGCCGACGGCCGCTCGAGTTACCAGGGCGTCGCCGACGAGGTAGGGCTGTCGCGGCCCGCCGTGATGGAGCGGGTGAAGCGACTCGAAGAAAGTGGCTATATCACGGGGTACGGCGCCCACCTGAATCGCGTGAAGCTGGGCTACCCCGTGACCGCGTTCGTCGCGGTGCGCTACGGCAACTCGACGTACGTGGGCGACGAGCCGCGCATGCGCGAGATGGCGAAGCATCCCGGCGTAATCGAATGCCATCACGTCGCTGGGGAGGACTGCTATATCCTGAAGGTCGTTGCACCCGACCTCGAGGGCGTGCAGGAGATCCTGCGCACCATGTCGACGGGACAGCGGACCTTCAACACCCGCACCACCATCGTGCTGTCCACCGTGTTCGAAAAGCCGGGACTCCTGGCGGAGGATCTCGACTGATGCCCGGTTTGCGCGGTAAGGCCCTGTTTGCGTGGCTCCTGGTGTGTGTCTTTTGGGGTTCGACCTACCTCGCCATCAAGATCGGCGTGGGGGTGCTGCCCCCATTCCTCTTCGCCGGGCTCCGGTTCGTGGCCGCCGGGGCACTGCTCTTTGCCGGCGCCCTGGCCTTCGGCGACCGGGTACCAAGACGTGCGGAGGACTGGCGTCGGGCGGGCATCGCAGGCGTGATGCTGCTCGCCGGTGGCAACGCCTTCGTCGTGTGGGCCGAGCAATACACGCCCTCGGGCGTGGCGAGCGTGTTCGTAGTCACGGTTGCGCTGTGGATGGCGTTTTTCGATTCGATCATTCCCGGCGGCTCGGGTGCCATCGGATGGCGGGTCGTGACTGGATTGCTCGCGGGATTCCTTGGCACGGCCCTACTGGTCGGGTCGAGCCCGCGTGAGATCCTCGCGGCGGACCTGCGTGGGCCGATCGCGCTCACCTGCGCCAGCGCCTCGTGGTCGCTGGGGTCGATCTACGCCAAACGGCACCCCACTGAGTCGAGCCCGTACATGACCGCCGCGATCCAAATGCTCGCCGGCGGAACCCTGGTGGCCCTGGTGGGGACCGCGCTCGGCGAATGGGGGCGGTGGCATCTCGCCGGACGCGGCGCATTCGCCATGGGGTACCTCGTGGTGTTCGGCTCGATCGTGGGCTACAGCGCCTACGGCTACGCCCTGCGGTACGCTTCGGCCACGATCGTCGGGACCTACGCCTACGTGAACCCGGTGATCGCGGTCCTGCTCGGTTGGCTGATCCTGCGCGAGCCGATCACTGGCCGCATGGTCGTCGCGATCGGCCTGATCCTGGCGGCCGTGGTCTGGATCCAATTCTCCCACAAGGCGTCAGGAGTCGCCGGTAAACGGTCGTCGACAGATGCTCCATCTACCGATGACCGACGACCATCGAACTCCGTTCACCACCCGGAGGCCGCGTGAGACCACCTGAGACGACCGACCTCACGCTCGACCCGGAGAACTGGGACGAGCTGCGCACCCTCGGCCACCGCATGCTGGACGACATGTTCGACCACCTGGCGCAGGTGCGCGACCGGCCCGTGTGGCAGCCATTCCCCGAAGCGGTGAAGACCAGGTTGGCCGAACCGCTGCCACGTTCCGGGCGGCCGGCGGAGGCTGTGTACGACCAGTTCCTGCGCGACATCCTCCCCTACCCGCCCGGCAATACGCACCCCCGCTTCTGGGGGTGGGTGATCGGTACCGGAACGCCGCTGGCAATGCTCGCGGACATGCTCGCGTCCGGGATGAATCCGCAGTCCGCCGGCATCCAGGAAGCGGCCCGTTACGTAGAAGAGCGCGTGATCGCCTGGCTCGCGGAGGTGATGGGCTTTCCGCGGGGATCGAGCGGCCTGCTCGTGTCCGGGGGGTCGATGGCGAATCTCGTGGCGCTGGCGGTCGCCCGACACGTCAAAGCGGGATTCGACGTCCGCGAGAATGGCCTCGGAGGCGGGGCTCCCGCGCTGGTGGTGTATGCCTCGACAGAAGTCCACACCTCGGTACGCAAGGCGATCGAGCTGATGGGGATGGGGACTCGGCAACTGCGGCTCGTCCCGGTGGATTCGGAATATCGTATCGACGTGGACGCACTGCGCACCGCCATCGCTAAGGACCGGGCGGCGGGGCTCCGGCCGATCTGCGTCGTCGCCAACGCCGGCACCGTGAACACCGGTGCTACGGACGATCTGCCTGCCTTGTCCGCGTTGTGCCGCGAGCAAGATCTGTGGCTCCACGTGGACGGCGCGTTCGGCGCGCTGGTCCGACTCGCTCCCGACCTGAGCGGGATCGTCGCGGGCCTCGAGTCGGCCGATTCCGTCTCCTTCGATCTCCACAAGTGGGGATAC
>JBGPIW010000412.1:0-3040 GCA_041485045.1 Gemmatimonadota bacterium
TCGTGGACGATCGTGGCGCCCAAGACCTCCGTACCGGCGGGGTCCAACAAGGACGCCTGGCGCAGCAGCTCCCACGCCGCCCGGTAACGTCCCCGGGCGAGCTGGTATACATGGCGCCGCAGCAGCGCCTCGATACGCTCGCCGGGCGATCGGTCCGGTCCGGCGGCGACCGCGGCAAACGAATCGGCCAGGGTCACAGCGCGTGCCGGCCGGGGGTCCAGAACCAGCAGTGAATAGCGGCCGACGATCGTCGCGACCTCGGTGGTCGGCACGGCGAGGGCAGCGGGGTCGGCGCCGTGCCACGCCGCCTGCATGGCGAGGTCGAGCCCGATCGTGGCGGGCCAGCTGGGCGCAATGGCGCGAAGTCGTTCGAGCGCGCGCCAGGCGCCGGCGCTGTCCCCCAGGATGCTGCGCAGCTGCACGACGTGGAGGTACGCCTCGGGGACCGCCGGGTCGAGGACAATGGCGTGTTCCAGGCTTTCCAATGACCGGGCGGGGGGCTCGCCGGTCTGCAGGCCGAGGTGGAAATACGCGTCGCCGCGCTCCAGCCACGCGTCGGCGTCATCGGGGTAGTCCCGCGTCAGGGCATCGGCCCGGCGCAGGGCTTCCGCGCGATTCGTCTCGGCCGTGAACTCGAGCAGCTGACGCTGCCGGGGCGGTGCGCGATCGAGATGCCGGATGGCCGCCTGGATCACGTCATCGATCGAGTAGGGCGTGATCGACCGATCCGAGCCCTGGCGCAAAATCGGACCGGAGTTGCCCCAGGTGATCGCCCGGTACAAGCCGTAGTATGCGAGCGCGAACGTCGAGTCGAGGGCGACCGCGGCGGTCAGGCTCTCGGCCGCTTCTTGCCAGTGCGCGTGCCGCGCCAGCTGCTCGGCCACGAGGTAAGCCTGCAGCGCGGCCGGGGAGGTCGTCGTGTACTCCTCGAGCGCGTGTCGCCGTGCGCCGGCGTGCTGGGCGAGCCGCCCGCGGGCGAGGCCGCCGGCGATGCTGTCGGCGACGGGGGCCGGGAGGGCCACCGCGCCGCGCGCCCGCACCGACGCGAGCGAGGTGCCCCGGGCCGATTCGTACAACTCGGCCTGAACCCGGAGCTCTGGTCCGAGCACCACGGCGCTGCCGAGGACGAACGTGGCCGCGCCCGCCGCACGCGCCAGGCGAGCCGCCTGCTGGACTTCGAAGGCACCGCTGCCGACCTGGCGGAGAAACGCCCTCGGCTGGAGCACCCGCCATCCGGCGAAGCCGTCCAGCGCGACGTTGAGCAGGTCGAGCATCCCCTCGCGCAGATACTGCGCCTCGGGCGGCCCGCTCACCCGGAACGGCAAGATCGCCACGGCATTCGGGTCGATGGCGACGCGCCCGGTGGTGAAGTCGCGCTGACACGGTGGGGGAGAGCCATCAGGACATTGGGCGGAGAGCCGCGTGGCCGGATGGACGGAGAGCAACACCGTTACCACTGCCACCATGCGACGATCCGCCCATCTGTCCATCCGACTAAAGATGCCTTTAACGCCGATTCAATCAACCTTTCATCTTTATCCATACCTTATAGCTTCTTCACACCGCGCAATCACGAGGTCTGGATGAAGCTCGGAGTCCCGAAAGAGACCCTCGCCGGCGAGCGCCGCGTCGCGCTCGTCCCCGATACCGTCGCGAAACTGGTGAAAGACGGGCACCAGGTGGTGGTGGAGCCGGGGGCGGGCGTCGCCGCGGGCTTCACCGACGACGCCTTCCGCACCGCCGGGGCGAGCCTCGGTGACGCGTGGACCGCCGACGTCGTCTGCAAAGTCCAAAAGCCGAGCCCGGCGGAAGTCGGCAAGGCGCGCGAAGGCGCCGCCCTGGTCGGATTGTTTCAGGCCGCCACCAACGCCGAGTTGGTGGGGCAGCTCGCCAAACGCCGGGTCACGACGTTCAGTCTCGAGCGTCTGCCCCGGATCACCCGCGCCCAGGCGATGGACGTCCTCTCCTCGCAGGCGACGGCTGCCGGCTATAAGGCCGTGTTGCTGGCCGCCGGGACGGTGCCGAAGTTCTTCCCCATGCTCGTGACGGCCGCCGGCACCCTGTCGCCGGCCCGCGTCCTGGTACTCGGGGCCGGCGTCGCGGGCCTGCAGGCAATCGCGACGGCCCGGCGCCTCGGTGCCATCGTCTCCGGATTCGACGTCCGGCCGGCGGTGAAGGAGCAGGTCGAAAGCCTGGGCGCCAAGTTTCTCGCGATGGAGGAGCAGGTGCAGGCGGAAGGGACGGGGGGCTATGCGAAAGAGCTGTCCGAGGACCAGCACCGGCGCGAGCTGGAGTTTCTGGCGCGGGCGGTCAAGGACGCCGACGTGGTCGTCTCGACGGCCGCGATTCCCGGAAAGCGCGCTCCGGTCCTCGTGACCCGGGCCGCTGTCGAGGGGATGCGCCCCGGCTCGGTGATCGTCGACCTCGCGGCCGAGACCGGCGGGAATTGTGAGCTGACGCAGGCCGACACGCCGGTCGTGCACCACGGGGTGACGATCCTCGGTCCGGTCAATCTCCCCGCCACCCTGCCGTTACACGCGAGCCAGATGTACGCCCGGAACGTGGCGAGCTTCCTCGCTCACCTCGTGAAGGACGGCAAACTGCAGCTCGATTTCGCGGACGAGATCACCCGGGCGACCTGTGTCACCCACGACGGAAAGGTGCTGATGTCATGACCGGCTACTGGTCTATGCTGTTCGTCTTCGTGCTCGCGACGTTCATCGGGTTGGGGGTGATCCGTCGGGTCTCCCGCCTGCTGTACACGCCGCTGATGTCGTTGACGAACGCGATCTCGGCGATCGCGGTGGTCGGCTCGCTGGTCGTCGCCGGCGCCGATTACCCGAAGACGATTCGCATCCTGGGCGCCATCGCTCTGTTCGCTTCGATGACCAACATCGTGAGCGGGTTTCTGATCACCGACCGCATGCTGAAGATGTTCAAGAAACAATGATGCAGGCGCTCGGGCAGTTCGCGGCGATCGCCGCGACCGCGCTGTTCATTTTCGCCCTCCATTGGATGGGCGACCCGAAGACCGCGCGCA
>JBGPIW010000413.1:0-3039 GCA_041485045.1 Gemmatimonadota bacterium
CCGCGTCGTCGACCTCGAGCCGATCGCGACGCTGGCCAAGGCCGAAGGGCTGGCACTCCTCGTCGACAGCACGTTCGCTTCCCCGATCTGCTTCCGGCCGCTGGAGCACGGGGCCGACATCGTGATTCACAGCGCCACCAAATATCTCAACGGGCACACGGACGTCATCGCCGGCGCGGTGGCCGGATCGGAGTCGGTGGTCGAGGAGGTGCGTCGGCTGCTGCAGCTGTGGGGACAGGCGATCGATCCGCACGCCGCGTGGCTCATCGAGCGCGGCATGCGCACGCTTGCCATCCGGATGGCGCGCCATTCCGCCACGGGGCTCGCGCTGGCGGAATGGTTCGCCCGCCAGGCGCAGGTCGCCACCGTGCATTATCCCGGACTCCCCTCGCACCGCGATCACAAGACCGCAAAGCGGGTACTCGAGGGATACGGCGGGATGCTGGGGCTCGAGCTCAAGGGGGGCGCCCGGGCGGCGGAGCGGTTCCTCCGTGCGCTGACGATCGCGGCGCACGCGCCGTCGCTGGGCGGCGTGGAGACGCTCGTCTCCGAGCCGCGCCTCACGTCTCACAAGGGACTCACGGCGGACGAGCGCGCCCGGGCTGGCATTCCGGACGGCTTCCTGAGATTTTCCCTCGGACTCGAGGATGCCGACGACCTCATCGCGGATTTCGCCCAGGCGCTGGCACAGCTCTAGGTGATCAAGTTCACGAACGTCTTCAAGACATACGCCAAGGGCGGCCTGGCGCTCAAGGATGTGTCCTTCCACATCGCGAAGGGTGAGTTCGGCTTTCTCACCGGCCACTCCGGCGCCGGAAAGTCCACCGTCCTGAAGCTCATCTACGCCGACGAACACCCGACGAGTGGCGAAGTGCGCGTGTCGGGGTTCGACGTCTCGGGCACGCGCGCCCACGAAGTGCCGCACTTGCGGCGCCGGCTGGGGATCGTCTTCCAGGATTTCCGGCTGCTGGAGGATCGCACCGCCGAGGAAAACGTGGCCTTCGCGCTCGAGGTGACCGGAGCGCGTCGCTCGGCGATTCCCGCCCGCGTTATGCGGGTCCTGACCCAGGTCGGGCTCGCGGCCAAGGCGGGCGCCTACCCGCGAGAGCTCTCCGGCGGCGAGCAGCAGCGGGTCGCGATCGCGCGGGCCCTCGTCAACGAGCCCCAGGTGCTGCTCGCGGACGAGCCCACCGGTAACCTCGACGAGCGCGCCACGCGCGGCGTCTTCCAGCTGTTGCGCGACATCAACGCGAGCGGGACGGCCGTCGTCATGGCGACGCACGACCTGGAGCTGGTGCGCTCGGCGCCGTACCGCGTCATCGAGCTGCAGGATGGCGCCGTCGTGTACGATTCGGCCGTGGACGAGGCCGCCGCAGGAGACGCTCCGGCATGACCCTGACCGTGCGCGAGGCGCTGCTCGCCTTCCGGCGGGCGCCACTCCTGTCGGCGCTGTCGGTCACGACGATCGCCTTTTCCCTGTTCGTGCTGGGACTCTTCGGGCTCGTCGCCGTGAACCTGCGTCAGGCCCTGCGGGGTGTGGCGGAGCGGGTGGAAATCGTGGCGTACGTGCTGCCCGGCACTCAGATCGAGACCGTTACCCTGGCCGAGCAGGATATCGAAGCGTTTCCCGAGGTGCTGTCCGCCGACTACGTGTCGGAAGATAGTGCCCTGGGGCGGGCCCGACGCGAGCTGGTGGAGTTCCGCGACCTGCTGCGCGAGCTGGAGCGCAATCCCCTGCCGGCCTCGATCGAGGTCAAGCTCAAGCCGGGCTACCAGGACGCGGCGCACGTGAACGCCGTCGCCGACCGGTTACGGGGGTTCGCCTTCGTGGACGACGTCCGCTACGGACGCGACTGGGTGGAGAAGCTGGACCGGCTGCGCGGGCTCGCGGCCGCCGTCGGGGTCGTGGTCGGGGCGGCGTTCGCCGTCGTCGCCGTGATCATCATCGGCACGACGATCCGCATGGCCGTGCTGCAGCGCAGCCGCGAAATCGCGATCATGCGGCTGGTCGGCGCCACCGATGGATTCATCCGGCGGCCGTTCCTGCTCCAGGGGGCGCTCAAGGGCTTGCTCGGCGGTCTCGTCGCCATCGGCTTGTCGTACGCCGCCTATGTCCTGATCAACCGGTTTCTCATCGCCTCGTCCTTCTTCACGGCCGTGCAGGCACTGGGTGTCGTGATGTTCGGAACGGTGATCGGGCTGATTGGGAGTCTGCTCAGCGTTGGGCGACATCTGAGACGAGTGTGAGGCGTATGGAGAAGGCGTATGGGGGCAAAGACGTACGGAAGAACCGTATCGGCCTTGTACGACTCTTCCTTACGCTTTCTTGCCACGCCGTCCTCCTTACGCCTTCGCTTCTTGGGCAACGCCCCACCCTCGAACAGCAGATGCGGGACAACCAGCAGCGCCTGGAGACCATCCGCCGAGAGCGAAACCAGGCGCAGCAGGACCTCGAGCGGCTGCGCGTCCAGGTCCATACGCTCGCCGACGAGTTGAGTAACCTCGAGCATCAGCGTGAGACCACGAACCGGATCGTGAACGAGCTGGATCGCCAGATCCTCCAGCTGGGGGACGCGATCGACCGCATCACGGTGGACCTGGTGCTCGCGCAGGATGCACTGGACGAGAAGCGGGCCGTGTCCGAGCGGCGGCTCGTGGACATCTACAAGCGCGGTGCGTTGTACGGCTACCAAGTGCTGCTCGCCGCCGAGAGCTTCGGCGACCTCCTGTCCCGGTACAAGTACCTCTATCTGGTGAGCCGGCAGGACCGCCAGCTGGCCGACGAGATGCACCGGTTGCGCGACCGGATCGCGCAGGAGCGGCGGGGCCTGGTGGAAGCCCGGGACGCGCTGGAACGGCGCCGCACCGAGCGCTCCGAGGAGCTGCAGCGGTTCGTGGACCTGGCCGGCGAGCGGCAGCGCCGGCTGCGCGAGACGCGCCGCAACGTGGAGCGGGTACAGGAACGACTGACCGCCACCGGCGCCGAGGAACGGCGCGTGACCAACGCGATCGCCGGGCTCGAGCGCGCCCGGCGTGAGG
>JBGPIW010000414.1:0-3036 GCA_041485045.1 Gemmatimonadota bacterium
GCATCGCTCCCGGTCCTGTGGTTGTTCGGGATCTCCCTGGGCGAGCCCGGTCGGACGGTGCTGGCCGAAAAGCTCGGCGAGTACCTCACGTTCATCGTGGTGATCGGCGCGCTGTTCGTCATCACCGGCGGGATCCACGTGCAGGGATCACTCGCGGGGACGCCGCTCGTCAACACCGCCATGCTCGGTATCGGGGCTGTGCTCGCGAACGTGCTGGGGACGACGGGCGCGTCAGTGCTCTTGATCCGGCCGCTGCTGCGGGCCAACCGCACCCGGCGCCGCACGGCGCACATCGTCATGTTCTTCATCTTCGTGGTGGCGAACTGCGGCGGGCTGCTGACGCCGATCGGCGACCCACCCCTGCTGCTCGGCTTTCTCCGGGGCGTCCCGTTCGAATGGACGCTGCGGCTGTGGCCGCAGTGGCTCACGGCGTCACTGGTGCTGCTGGTCGTCTTCAACATATGGGACCAGGTGGTGTTCGACCGCGAGGAGCGGGAGCGTCCCGGCTCCCAACTCGAGCAAGTGCTGAAGCACGAGCCGCTGCGGGTGCGCGGCGCGGTGGCCGTGGCCGCCCTCGTGGGAACGCTCGTGACGATCGTGTCGGCCGGCCGGGCCGCGGCGGCGGGGCACCCCTGGGCCGCGGGAGCCCGGGAAGCGGTCATCCTGGCGTTCGCGACGACCGCATACCTGGGAACCTCACGCGCGCAGCGCGAGAAGAACGCGTTCACCTTCGGGCCGATCATCGAGGTCGCCGTGCTGTTCGCGGCGATCTTCGTCACCATGGCGCCGGTGCTCGAGCTGTTGAACGCCTGGAGCCAGGGCGCACGGACCGTACTGGGATTCCGGTTCGGGGTGACCCAACCGTGGGAGTTCTTCTGGGCCACCGGCGCCCTGTCGAGCGTGCTCGACAACGCCCCCACCTATCTCGCATTCGCCGCCAGTGCGGCCGGCCTCCAGGGCCTCCCGGCGCACGGGGCGTTCGTGGGCGCGCTCGTGGTGGATCCCTCGGCGGCCCGGCTGTTGGCCGCGATCGCCACGGGGGCGGTCTTCATGGGCGCGAACACCTACATCGGCAACGCACCCAACTTCATGGTCAAAGCCATCGCCGAGGAAAACGGGATCAAGATGCCGTCGTTCTTCGGGTACATGGCGTATAGCGGCGGGATTCTCCTGCCGATCTTCGTGGCGATCACGTTCCTGTTCTTCCGGCAGTGAATCAGTAGTCCACCGGTCGCAGGTAGAACTCGCCGATCGCCGTCTGCGACAGCACCGCCACGGTCGGCAGCCGCCGCTTCCAGTGCGTCGATTCCAACCGCTGGTGCACCAGGCCCACCACGGTGGCGTCGAATCCTCGCGCGATCAGCTCTTCGGGGCCGTAGCCGCGGATCAAGTAGTAGAGGATCGGGTCGGCCTGCTGGTAGGTGAAGCCGTAGTCGCGCTCGGTCTCCTGCCCCGGCACGAGGTCGGGCGTCGCGGGCTTGGCGAGAATCTCCTCGGGCACGCCGACGTGGCGCGCCAGCGCCCACACCTGGGTCTTGAAGAGATCGCCGAGCGGATTGACCGGCGGCGAGTCGTCGGCGTGCCAGGTGAAATAGCCGAGCAGCCGTTCGGACTTGTTGCCGGTGCCGAGCGGCAGGGCGTTGTGTTTGGCGGAGAGATCGAACAGCACGATCATGCGCTCGCGCGCCATGACGTTCCCCGCACGGGTGGGGGACGCGTCACCGATCGTCGACAGATAACCGTCGACGGCGTTCGTGATGTCCACCGTCAGCGACTGGATGCCGAGCTTGTCGATCACCAGCTGCGCATGCGACAGGCTCTCGGCGCTCGACGTGCGGTACGGCATGCGCACGCCGATCACGTTGTCCTTGCCGAGGGCCTCGGCCGCGAGGCACGCCGTGAGCGCCGAGTCGACGCCGCCCGAGATCCCGACGATGCCCTTCGTGAAGCCACGGCGCCGTACCATCTCGTCCTTGAGGAAGCTCACCAGCCACTTCTGCACCAGCGCTGGGTCGATGGCGAGCAGGTCGGGCTCGCCGGCGGCGCGTCGGAAAACATGCACGGAGGGGGACGAGGGACGGGGGGCGGGAGATGAGTGAACCCCATTCGACGCCACATCGTACTTCACTTTCTTCAGACCACTCTTCCCTCGTCCCCCGTCCCTCGTCCCCAGCCCCTTGATGAGCATCGGCAGGGCGCTCTGCAGGTCGGCGAGCAACGGTGCGTCCGCCCGCGCGTGGGTGAGCTGCTCGAGGTCGAGATCGGCCACGACCAGACCTTCCTCGAACAAGGGACCGCGCACGACCAGGTTGCCCATCGGGTCGATCACGACCGACGCACCGGGAAATCCCTTCCCGCCTTCGAACCCCACCAGGTTCGCGAGCACGACGTACACGCCGTGCTCCTCCGCCAGCCCCCGCACCACGCGCTCCCAGCGCACCATGCTGGCCGGCAGCCGCGTCCCCTCCTCGTCCACTCCCGTGCCGCGCGCCGGCGACGCACTCGGCACGAGGATCACCTGTGCGCCTTCCAGTGCCGCGATCGTCCCGGCCAGCGAGTGCCACGCGTCCTCGCAGATCAGGATCGCCGCGCGGCCGCCCCAGCCGGTATCGAACGCCCGCACACCGTCCTGCCCGCGGTCCACGAAGCGCTCCTCGTCGAACACGCCGTAGGTGGGGAGGAAGACTTTGCGGTGTACGTGACGCACCTCGGGCGTCTTGCCGCCGAGGGTCGCGTAGAGGCACGAATTGAAGAAGTGGTTCTGGAACCGTTCGTAGAAGCCGATCGACACGTCGACCGCCTGACCGCCCGACCGCCCGCCCCGATACACGCGATCGAGGTCGCGCAGCAGCGTTCCCGCCGTCACGGCAACGTCTTTCACCCCGCCTTCCACGAAGTAGCCGGACGTGGCCGTCTCGGGGAACACGACCAGGGCGGGACGCGGGTCGAGCAGCGCCGCTTCGGCGAGCACGGCGCCGATGCGCTCGAGATTTGCGGCGTATTCGCCCTTCGCGGGCCGGAATTGGGAGACGGCGA
>JBGPIW010000415.1:0-3021 GCA_041485045.1 Gemmatimonadota bacterium
GAGCGCCGTGTACGCCCGGCCTGCCGACGGCGGTGGACAAGACCGGCTGCTGGTTCGGCTGGACCGGCTGATCCAGGAGGGTGAGTGGTCGCACGACGGCCGCTGGATCCTGGTGCGCACCGACAACGGCCAGGCCGGCGCGGGTGACATCCTGGCGGTGCGCACGAGCGGTGACAGCACGCCGGTGCCGGTGGCGGCGAGCCCGTTCACCGAGCTGCACCCCGCGCTGTCACCCGATGGTCGATGGCTGGCGTATACCTCGAACGAGTCGGGAATCAACGAGGTGTACGTCCGACCGTTCCCGGACGCCCAAGGAGGCCGGTGGCAGGTCTCGAACGGGGGCGGCAGCGAGCCCCGCTGGTCCCGCGACGAACGCGAGCTCTTCTACCTCGACCGCGATTTCCGCATGAACGCGGTTCGGATCCAGACCCTGCCGACGTTCGCCGCCGCCGGGCGCACCGCGCTGTTCGATGCCTCGAACTTCGTCGTGGCCGGCTTTCACCAGTCCTACGAGGTGACGCCCGACGGCCGCGCCTTCGTCTTCGTCAGCCCGCGGCGGGCTGGGGCACAAGCCGCTTCCCAGCTCGTGTGGGCGGACCACTGGCTCAACGACGTGGCCGCCCGGCTGGCGCATTGAGCCGGCTCACCGAGATCGAGGACTCAGGCTAGCGATCCGTCTGACCTGAAAGTCGTCGCAATGCGGTGACAGCCTCCTCGACCAGATGCCGGTGCAGTGGCGTCGGCCTGTCGTAGCGTCGCAGGAATTCCTGGTAGTGGCGCACGGCCGCGTCCCGCTCACCCCGCGCCGCTTCGATCCGCGCCCGCTCCAGGAGCTCCAGCCCCGCGACGGCCAGGTTGACATTCGTCCCGGAGGAGATGAAGTAGCTCGCTTCGCTCGAGACCAACAGCCGGGCGGCCGTCGCGGTATCTCCGCCTGCCGCGAGCCACCGCGCCGCCGCGAGACGGTCAATCGTCGAAACGTAGGGGTGTTTCGCCACCGCGAGATTGCCGGATTGCGCGAGCTGCCATTCCAGGTTCGCGAGCGCCGTCCCGGCCGCCAGGGGACGGCCCTCGACACCCAGATTCATCCCGGCGAGTGACCGTTCGAGCACCGCGGCGCTCGGGGCTCCTGATGCGCGCACCGTCTGACGTGCCGCGCTCAGCCCGGCCGCATCGCGCCGGGCCATCGCGCGCACGCCGTCGATCCACGCGATCTCCGCAACGAGCTCCGCCCCGGCTCCAGGCGCACCGCGTGCCGCTCCCTCGCGCCGCTGGTCGGCCTCCACCGGAGAGAGCGCACCGAGCCAACTCCCAAGCACCGCGACGCGGTACGCTTCCAGCGCCCACGACGGCTCGCCCGCCCCCTCGGCGTACCGATCGATGCTCGCCAGCGCGGAATCGAAGGCCCCGCGACCCATCCATGAGAGGACGATCAGCTCCCGGTGCGCCGCCTCTTCCCGCGGCGTTGGTCCCAACCGGAGCACCTTGCCGCTCAGGAGCGTCTGGATCTCGAAGTACCCATACCGGAACGGATCATAGAAGCTGCTTCCGGTGTTGCGGTTCCGCGCGACGTCGTGGGCGACGCTGTCGATCAGCGAACCGGTCCCGGCGGTATCGGGGCGGAGCTGCCTGCGGAGGAGCCGGAAGTGCAGCATCTGGTCCCCGTAGCCTTCGGCCATCAGTGCCGGCCCGGCATTGAGCCCCGTCAACGCCGCCAGACAGCGATCTACGGCGACGCTGTCGCGGTCTTGCAGGGCGAGGAGCGTCAGGTGACTCCAGGCGGGAATCAGCCGCGAGTTGAGACGCAGGGTCTGCTCGAGCGCGACACGCGCCTCCTCCCGTTCATGTCCGACCATGGGGCCCACGTGGAGCAGCTGATCGGCATGGACCATCCAGCCGATCCAATAGTCGGGATACTGCTCGGTCAGGGATCGTCCCTCCGCTAGTGCGCGGTCGAGGCTGTCGTCCACCAACCGCAGGATCTCAACGAACCGCCGGTCCCGTTCCGGCAGCTCGGCGGCGTGACGTTCCAGCAAGCTCCAGACCTGTGGTTCGGCTTCGTGCAGGGTCCAATACTTGGCGAAAGCATAGCGGCCGTAGGCCAGCCAGAACGTCGAATCCGCGTCTATCGCCCGCCGGAAGTCTGCGGCCGCCTCGTCCCAGCGGTTCTCGACCAGCGCGCCCTCGCCGGCGAGGAGCGCGCGCAGCGCCTCGAGGGAATGGGTATTGAGCGCGGCCTCGAGACTGGGCGTCGGTGCGGTCCCACGGCGCCATATCGCGCGCAGCAATCCGTAGGTGGTCGAGTCTGTGAGCGCGCCGATATCGCCCGGCGCGGCGACCACCGATGTCTGAGCGGCGGCTCGCGCGCTGTCGGTCGCATACAGGGTCGCGTCGAGGCGCACGTTGTCCCCCGCGCGTACCAGGCTGCCGTACACGACGCTGCGCGCGCCGAGGCGTCGTCCCAGGGCGACCCCCTCGGGTAACGACAGTGGCCCGGCGCCGGCGGCGACCTGGGCGAGCACTGTCAATCGATCGACGGTGCGGATGTCGCCCACGCCGTCCAGGTTGGCGCTGATCGTCGCAGCTAGATCGCGGCCGAGCCGCTCCAGTGCCGTGTCCGCGGTTGTCGGAGAGAACGGCAGCACGGCGATGACCGACGCCGACGGCTCGGTCAGCGAGCGCGAACGCAGCAACAGAGCCGCAGCGACGGCGAGCGCGACGAGGCCAGCACCAAGCAGGATCCGAGACCGGCGGGGAATCCTCCCATCAGACGCGACGGCACCCGCATCATCCCGCTCCAGCGCGGCACTGAATTCCTGTGCCGTGGAGAACCGATCGGCCGGCAGGCGAGCCAGCGCTTTGGCCACCGCCCGCTCCACCGCCGGTGGCACGGAAGGCCGGCGCGAGCGCAACGGTGGGACCGGATCGGTCAGCCGGCGCGCCAGCATCGCCTGGGCGGTCGGCCCGGGATATGGGATCTCTCCCGCCAGCATTTCGTAGAGCACGCACCCCAGGGAATAC
>JBGPIW010000416.1:0-3021 GCA_041485045.1 Gemmatimonadota bacterium
CACGCTGCCCCGGACCAGGGCCGCATACACGGCGAGCACCGCGAAGGCGGCCGCCATCAGCTCGTCGCGGCCCACGATGTTGGCGACGGCCTCGACATGGACGGGGTGCACCGCGAACAGCAGACCGGCGGCGAGCGCCCCGCGATCTCCCACCCAGCGCCGGGCCAGGACGGCGGTGAGCACGCTCGCCGCGGCGTGCCAGAGCACGTTCACCGCGTGATACCAGGCGGCGCTGTGCCAGGGCCAGTCGGCGACGTAGCTCGCTATCGCCAGCGGCCGGTACATCTGGCCGCCGAGGTATGCCTGGGTGAACGCCCGCCACAACCCCGACAGGCTGTGGATCACCGGATTGCGCACGATGACGATCATGTCGTCGAGGGCATGCCCGTTCCACAAGGTGCCGAGGTACACCACGACCGCGCTCGCGGCGACGACGACGACCATACGGTCGCTGAACGCCGTGCGCACGCTCGCGAACCAGCGCGCACTGCGAACCGACCGTTCAGCGTCGCTCACGGGACCCCACGTGCGCGCGCACGCGCCTCCAGCGAATCGCCCACGGCGCCGTAGCCGTGCCGCCTGGCGGTAGCAGCTTCCTGGCGGTAGTACAGCGACGGACAGTCGTGACAGACCCGTTCCAGGACCGTCAGAAACGAGTCCGCAACCACGGGCCGGCCCGCCGCGAAGGCCGCGACCGCGCCCGACACGTAGATCGTCAGGTCTCCGGCATTGACCCGGGCGGCGCGGCGCGCCGCGTCCAGCGCGAGATCCGGCTGGTGACTGTCCAGGTACACGCCGATCATGCGCTTCGGGCCGACGTAGGAGCGCGGTGAGTCCTCCAGCACGCTCAAGATCGCGGTGTGATCCGTGCGCCAGACCGGGACCCGAGTGGCGGTGCGCACGCCCGCCGCGACCAGCACCGCCCCGGCCACGAGCCAGGCTCGCGGCACCGACCACCGGGCAAACCAGCTCCCCGCGGCCAGCACCAGGCCCACACTCGGCAGGTAGAGGGTGCGCTCCGCGACCAGGATCCCGGTAGGAAACAGCAGGTTGGCCACGGGCGAGAGGGCGATGGCGATCCAGCCCAGCCCGAACGCCTCCACCCGGCGCCCGCGCCGCCACGCCAGCCCGATGAGCCCGACCAGCAGCAGGATGCACAACGCGCCCAGCATCCACCGCCCGTCCCCCCACGACGGGACCGCCGTGCGCTCGTCGGGGGAATAGTCGATCCGCAGCTTCCGGGGGAATACCAGCAACCGCGTCACGTCGGCCAGCGCGGCGAGCGCCGTGAGCCGCACCGTGAGGCCGCTCTGTCCCACGAACACCGGCGCGAGCGCGTGGTCCTCGTTCCCGCGCAGCACCGCCCAGCGCACGACCCCGTAGAGCACGGCGATCACCACCCAACTCCCCACGAACTGCGTGATGCGACGCCGGGGGGGCCGCCCGGTCCCGATCCCGAGGATCCACCCCCACGCGATCAAGCCGGGGACGACCGCCGCATTCTCCTTACACAACAGCCCGAGCGACAGCGCCGCGGCGCTCCAGCCCACGCTGCCCCGGACCAGGGCCGCATACACCGCCAATACGGCGAAGGCGGCCGCCATCAGCTCGTCGCGGCCCACGATGTTGGCGACGGCCTCGACGTGGACGGGATGCACCGCGAACAGCAGGCCGGCGGCGAGCGCCCCGCGATCCCCCACCCAGCGCCGGGCCAGGACGGCGGTGAGCACGCTCGCCGCGGCGTGCCAGAGCACGTTCACCGCATGATACCAGGCGGCGCTGTGCCAGGGCCAGTCGGCGACGTAGCTCGCTATCGCCAGCGGCCGGTACATCTGGCCGCCGAGGTATGCCTGGGTGAACGCCCGCCATAGCCCCGACAGGCTGTGGACCACGGGATTGCGGGCGACGATCAGCAGATCGTCGAGCGCGAGACCGTTCCACAAGGTGCCGAAGTACACCACGACCGCGCTCGCGCCGACCGCCAGGACCACGCGGCGCGTGCTCATCCATTCGCCGAAACGGCGCACCCACGGCATTGCGACGTCGTTCACGGCGAGCGCCGGCGGCGAGCGTGGGACAGCAACGAGTCGGCCGAGGCAGAATCGCCACGGAGGCGCGCGGCACCGGCCTGGTTGGAGTAGCTGGCCGGACATTGTGGACAAATGGCGTCCGCGCGAGCGAGCAGCGAGTCGCCCAGCGCAAATCGCCCCAACGTGAACGCGGCGTCCGCCGCGGCGAGATAGACGCGCTGGTCACGCGGGAACAGCTCTGTCGCGTGCATGAAGGCCCCGAGCGCCTGCTCGGTCTGGCGCCCCCACAAGAGCTGCCACCCGACAAGGTCATAGGTGCGGTAGGACATCGGGGCGTCCTCCAGCAGGCTCGCGGTTGCCGTAAGGTTATCGCGCCAGACGGGAACCCGAAGCACCGTGCGCGCCCCGCCAATCAGAAAAAGCGCTCCAGCCGTCAGCGCGAGGCGCCGCGCGGGAAGCTGCTGCAGCACGCCACCCGCCGCCAAGGCGAGGCCGACCGATGGCAGGTACAGCGTCCGCTCCCCCAGAAGCACACCGATCGGGAACAGGAGGTTCGCCACCGGTGCATAGGCGATCGCTATCCAGCCGAGTCCGAAGGCCTCGAGCCTGCGGCCCCGCTTCAGGGCAAAGGCGAGCAGCAATCCCCACACGGCCACGACCAGCACGCCCAGCCACAGGCGCACATCGGTCACGGCGGTTACGGCCGTACGCTCCTGTGGAGAGTAATCGGCCCGTAAATGGAGCGGGAACACGAGCAGTCGGGCGACGTCGCTGAGGGTCGAGAGAGCCGTCAGGCGAACGGTCGCGGGGGTTTGGCCAATGAACACCGGAGCCACAGCGACGATCCCTACGCCGTAGGAGCGGAACACGATGTAGCGCAACCCGAAATAGGCCGCGCCGACGATTGCCCAACTGGCGGCGAAACGGGTGAGCGCGCGACGCTCGGGGACCGAGCGCAGGCGGATCAGCCAGGCCCAGGCGATGAGCGCTG
>JBGPIW010000417.1:0-3019 GCA_041485045.1 Gemmatimonadota bacterium
CCGAGGCGGTCGCGCATCTGCTGAAACCCGCGGTCGCAGGGTTTCTGATGGAGCGGGAGCTGCGTTACCTCGGCGCCGCACTGGATCAGCCGCGGCGGCCGTTCGTAGCCGTCCTGGGCGGAGCCAAGATCAGCGGGAAGATCGACGTGATCGAAGCGCTGCTCCCCAAATGCGACGCGATTCTCATCGGCGGCGCGATGGCCTGCACGTTCTTCGCGAGCATGGGCCTCGAAGTGGGCTCCTCGCTGGTGGAACGAGACCGCACCGCGCTCGCCAAAGAGCTGCTCACGAAGGGCGGTATGAAGCTCGTGTTGCCGCGCGGCGCCACCGTGGCGCCATCGCTCGAGCGGGCCGCCGAGCGGCGACAGGTGACGAACGACGCGATCCCTGCGGACATGGCGGTCTTCGACATCGACCAGGCGACCGCGGACGATTTCCGCGCCCGGATCATTTCCGCCAAGACGATCATCTGGAACGGGCCGATGGGCGTGTTCGAGACTCCGCCGTTCGACGCCGGCACCCGGGCCGTCGCCCAAGCGTTGGTGGAGGCCACCGCGAAAGGGGCCACCACCGTGGTCGGCGGCGGAGACTCCGCGGCGGCGGTGGCGGGACTCGAAGACAAGCTCACCCACGTGTCCACGGGCGGCGGCGCGTCGCTCGAATTCCTCGAGGGAAAGCCGCTGCCGGGGGTGGCTGCGCTGGACGCCGCGTGAGACGCCTGCTGTTCGCGGCCAACTGGAAGATGCATCTGGGCCCCACGGACGCGCAGATCTACCTCGGTGCTTTTCTGTCTTCCTATGGCCCGCGATCCGACCGGGACGTGTGGTTTTTCCCGCCGGCCGTTTCCCTGACGACGGTGGCGGCCCTCGTGCGCGAGCGGGACGATCTGCTGGCGGGCGTGCAGGACGTGCATTGGGAGCCCAAGGGTGCGTTTACCGGCGCGATCTCGGCGCCGCTCGCCGCCCAGGCGGGAGCCCGGGCCGCGCTCGTCGGGCATTCGGAGCGACGGCACGTGTTCGGCGAAACCGACGCGGACACGGCGCGCAAACTCCGGGCGGCGCAGGCCGGGGGACTGATCCCCGTGTTGTGCGTGGGCGAGACCCTGGCGGAGCGGGAAGGGGGCGCGACGCTGCAGGTCGTGCAACGCCAGCTGGCCGCCGCGCTGGCGGGGCAGGAGCGGGGCGCGCTCGATCGCGTCGTGGTCGCCTACGAACCGGTCTGGGCGATCGGAACGGGACGGAACGCCACCCCGCAGGATGCGGCCGCCGTGCACCGGGAGATCCGCGCCTGGCTCGTGAGCCATGGGGCGGGGCCCGGTCGGATTCTCTACGGCGGGAGTGTGAACCTCAAGAACATCGCCGACCTCGTGGCGGAGCGAGAGCTGGACGGAGTACTCGTCGGGGGCGCGTCGCTCGATCCGGCGGTGTGGTCGCAACTTGTCTCGGTCGCTGCGTCCTAGCTATACTCCGCGCCATGTACACCGTGCTCCTCATCATCCTCCTCCTGGATGCCGTCGTGATGGCCACCGCCATCCTGCTGCAGGCAGGACAGGGCGGCGGGCTGGCATCACTGGGCGGCGGGTCGGGGACGGAGATGGTGATGGGTGGCCGGCAGGCCACGACGTTGCTGCACACCATCACCTGGTGGTGCTCGGGGATATTCCTGTTCCTGGCCCTGCTGCTGGCCGTGATGTCCTCCCGCACGAGCGCGCCGCGCTCGATCCTGGAAGGCGGGGCGGCCCCGGCGCCGGTACAACAGGCCCCCTTGCCGGTGCAGTCGTCGCCCGCGACCCCGCCGGCGACTAACACCCCGCAGCCAGCACCGCCCAATCGCTGACCGCCTCCCGGCGTACGTGCTCCTCGAGGATGGCGCCTGGTTCGCCGGAACCGCGCCGCTCCCGTTCGAGCCCGCGTGCGCCGAAGTCGTTTTCACCACGAACCTGAGCGGCTACCAGGAGGTGTTCACCGACCCCTCCTACCTCGGTCAGCTCGTCGTGATGACGGCGCCGATGATCGGCAATTACGGGATCAATCCGGAAGACGTGGAATCGGACCGGCCGCGCGTGGCGGGTGTCGCGGTGCGCGAGCTGTCCGTGCATCCGTCGAACTGGCGCTCGACCGGCAGCCTGCTCGATTGGCTCTCGGCGGCTCGGGTACCGATCATCACCGAGGTCGACACGCGGCAGGTGACGCGTCATATCCGCTCCAAAGGAGCGATGCGAGGCGTCCTCGCCATCGGCGCAGCGCCGAGCGAAGCGGTGCGCGCCCAGCTCGACGCGTCGCCGCGGATGGATGGATTGGATCTCGCGAGCAGCGCGACGGCCCCTGAGGAATACGAGGCCGGCCCGCCGGACGCGAAGCATCACGTCGTGGCGTTCGACTTCGGCATGAAACGCAATATTCTGCGGCTGTTCGCTCAGAACGGCTGCCGTGTAACGGTCGTCCCGGCGCACACTTCCAGCGCCCGCGTACGTGAGCTCGGCCCCGCCGGCGTGTTCTTATCGAACGGGCCAGGTGATCCGTCGGCGGTGGGCTACGCCATCGACACGATCCGCGAGCTCGCCGATGGGACGCTGCCGATCTTTGGGATCTGTCTCGGGCACCAGCTGCTCGGTTTGGCGTTCGGCGGCGACACGGTGAAGCTGCCCTACGGACATCGCGGCGGGAACCACCCGGTTCGCGATCTCAAGACGGGTCAAGTGCTTATCACTTCGCAGAACCACGGGTTCGCCGTGCGGGGGGATTCGGGTGGTGTCCCTGGCGCGAAATCACTTGAGGTAACGCACCTTAACCTCAATGATGGCACGGTAGAAGGTGTGAGGCACATGGAGTACCCCATCTTTGCCGTCCAGTACCATCCAGAGGCCTCTCCGGGTCCTCACGATGCCCAGGAGCACTTCCGAGAGTTCCTCCAAGCGCTTGACAGTCAATAGGTAAGCTCCTATGTTGGGCGCCCGGTAGGTGGTATTCCCTGCGCCCTTCGGGGGGTACGGATGACGAAGGCCGATCTGGTCGAGAAG
>JBGPIW010000418.1:0-3015 GCA_041485045.1 Gemmatimonadota bacterium
ACAGGCAGGAGGACGAGCAGGAGAAAGGCGATGAGGGCGACGTACAGCGTCGCGAGCAGCTTGAACAGGTTGAAGAGGATCCCCAGCCCCATGTGCCCCACGGTGTAGGCGATGGCCGCCCCCACGCCGATGGGCGCGAAGTACATGACCAGCTTGGTAAATTTGAACATCACCTCCGCCAGACCCTCGCAGAACGTCAACACCGGTTGGCGTTTGGACTCGGTCACGAGCGCGAGGGCGATACCGAACAGGACGCTGAAGACGACGATCTGCAGCACGTGTCCCTCGGCGACCGCCTTCGCGACGTTTTCCGGAAACGCCTGGAGAATTGCCTCCGCGGCCGTCTGGGGCTTGGCCGTGACGCCCGCGGTCTCGGTCACGGCGGGCGGCGTCACACCCACACCGGCGCGTGATGCGTTGATCGCCGCCAGGCCGATGAACAGCGCGACCGTCGTCACGGCCTCGAAGTAGAGGATCGCCTTGAGACCCATGCGGCCCACCTGGCGCAGGTTGGGATGCCCGGCGATGCCGACCACGAGGGTGGCGAACAACAAGGGCGCGATAATGGTCTTGATCAACCGCAGGAAGATCTGGCTCAGCAATCGCGCCGATTGGCCGATCGCAGGCCAGTCGTGACCGATCTCGGCGCCCAACGCCATCGAAACGAAGATCCAGGCAGTGAGCGAGCGCTTGCGCCACGCGTAGAGCACGAGCCCCGCCAACCCTACCCAGCGGCCCACGAAGCCGAGTCCGGGTTGGTTCACGAGCCAGGCAAACGCGGCCACCAGCGCACCGCCGGCGAGGAGCACGAGAGCGGCCACGCCGAGGCGGCTCGCCCGCAGGGGCGGAGGAGTTGCGGGCGTATCGGTCATGAGGGTCCGCGACGCTACCGCGAGCGGCTGGGCACGTCAAGCAGACCCGCTTGACGGGACCCAAGTGGAGAGAACGCGCTCGGCCGGATCCCCTGCCGGGCGTGTTCTTTCTCTATCTCACAGCAGTATAATCACTTGCCTAATGTCGATTTCCCATCCCCTCGCTCGACGCATGGGCAGAGACCGGACCTCCCGGCTTCGAACCTCAAGCAAAGGGTGACGACGATGCGCTTCATGATGCTGGTGATCCCCAAAGCGTACGAGACGGCCGGGGCGGACTTTGTCCCCCCGGTCGAGCTCGTGGCCAAGATGACGAAGTACAACGAGTCGCTCACCAAGGCCGGCGTGCTGCTGGGGCTCGACGGACTGCATCCCCCGGCCAAGGCGACGCGCGTCGCATTCGCCGGCGGCAAGGCCCGCGTCACCGACGGGCCGTTCGCCGAGGCGAAGGAGCTGATCGGCGGCTACTGGATGATCCAGGTGAAGTCGAAGGACGAAGCCGTCGAGTGGGCCAAGCGGGCGCCGATGCTGGACGGCGACGTGATCGAGGTGCGGCAGGTCCAGGAGATCTCCGAATTCCCGCCCGACGTCCAGAAAGCCGCGGGGAGGTAACTATGAAATTCCTTTCGATAGTGAAATCGGCCGAGAACCAGGGGCCGGCGCCCCAGGCGCTGCAGGATGCCATGGCCAAGCTCACGATGGACTCGCTCAAGGATGGCTCGCTGATCCAGTCGGGCGGCCTCAGCGCCAGCTCCGGCGGCTTTCGGGTGCGCAGCGCCGGCGGGAAGCTGACGGTGACCGACGGGCCCTTCACTGAGGCCAAGGAAGTCGTCGGCGGCTACGCCGTGCTCGAATGGGCGTCGCGCGAGAAGGCCGTCGAAGCCGCGCTCGCCTTCATGCGGTTGCACAGCGAGCACTGGCCGTCGTGGGAAGGCGAGTGCGAAGTTCGCCCGATCACGTTCCTCGCACCGTGACATCGGACGCCCATCGCGCGATCGAGGCGGTGTGGCGGATCGAGTCCGCCCGCCTCATCGCGGGACTGGCGCGGATCACGGGCGACGTCGGGATCGCCGAGGATCTCGCGCAGGACGCCCTGGTCGCGGCACTGGAGCGATGGCCGGACGCGGGGGTCCCCGACAACCCCGGCGCGTGGCTGATGGCCAGCGCGAAGCACCGCGCGATCGACCAGCTCCGCCGCAGGAAGATGCTCGATCGCAAGCACGTCGAGCTCGGCGCCGAGCTCGAGGCGAAGCAGGAGAGTCCGGAGCCGGATCTCGCCGCCGCGCTGGACGACGACATCGGCGACGATCTGCTGGGGCTGATGTTCACCGCCTGCCACCCGGTGCTCTCGACCGAGGCGCGCGTGGCGCTCACCCTGCGCCTGCTCGGCGGTCTCTCCACTCCGGAGATCGCGCGCGCGTTTCTCGTCCCCGAGTCCACCATCGCCCAGCGCATCGTGCGGGCGAAGCGGACCCTCGCCGAGGCGCGCGTCCCCTTCGAGGTCCCGCGCGGCGCCGAGCGCACCGCCCGGCTCTGGTCGGTGTTGGAGGTGATCTACCTCGTGTTCAACGAGGGGTACTCGGCCACCGCGGGAGACGACTGGCTCCGCCCCGCGCTGTGCGAGGACGCGCTCCGCCTCGGCCGCATCCTGGCCGAGCTGGCGCCGACCGAGCCGGAGGTCCACGGCCTGGTGGCGTTGCTGGAGATCCAGGCCTCGCGCGCGCGGGCGCGGGTGGGCCCGGATGGAGCGCCGGTCCTCCTGCTCGAGCAGGACCGCTCACGCTGGGACCACTTGCTCATCCGCCGCGGCCTCGCCGCCCTGGCGCGGGCCGAGTCCCTGGGCGGCACCCTCGGACCCTACGCGCTGCAAGCCTCCATCGCCGCCTGCCACGCGCGGGCCGCGACCCCCGAGGAGACGGACTGGACTCGCATCACCGCGCTGTACGACGCGCTCGCTCAGCTCACGCCGTCCCCCGTGGTGGAGCTCAACCGGGCGGTGGCATACGCCATGGCGTTCGGTCCCGCGGCGGGCCTCGAGATCGCGGATCCGCTGGTGACCGAGCCGTCGATGCGGAGCTATCACCTGCTGCCCGCCGTGCGGGGCGATCTGCTCGCCAAGCTCGGCCGTTTCGACGAGGCCCGG
>JBGPIW010000419.1:0-3005 GCA_041485045.1 Gemmatimonadota bacterium
GGTCCTCCGCCAGACGGAGGCGCGCGCGCACCGCGACGCCCTCCGCCTCGGCTTCATCGGTCTCCGGCAGAACCATCACGAACTCGTCCCCCCCGTACCGCGCCGGCGTATCAATCACCCGGCAGGAGAGCCGGATGGCCTCGGCGACCCGGCACAACGCCCGGCTCCCCACGACGTGGCCGTGGCGGTCGTTGATCCCCTTCAAGTAGTCGAGATCGAAGAACAGCAGCACGAACGGTCGCGCCGTGCGGTCGAATCGTTTCATCTCATCCTCGACGACCGCTACCAGCCGCCGGTAGTTCGCGAGACCGGTGAGCGGATCGGTCGTGGCCAGCTCGCGCAGGCGCGCTTCGCCGCGTCGCCGCTCGGCGACGACCGCCGCCAACACCAGGACCGTGACCGCCGTGACCGCCAAGAACGTCTGCAGCAGCAGCAGCTGCGCGTTCTGCTCCGCGCCGCTGGCGCCTTGCAGCCCGCTGATGGTCTCGGTGACTGCGACCCCCGACAGCACGGCGACGGCGGTGGCCGCCAGGCGCGGCCCGAACCGCAGCGCGGCCCAAATCAGCACCGGGAGACAGAGGAACCCGAGGGACGGCCCACCCAGCGGACCGAACGTCAGTAGGCCGATGAGGAGCAGGGCGGCGCACAGCGCTGTCGCCTCGACCCCGCTGATCCGCGCCCAATGGACGCGTGGTCGGACGCCCCACAAGAGCAGCGGCGGTGCCACCAGCAGCGCTCCCGAGGCATCGCCCAACCACCAGGTGATCCAGACCGGGCCGAACTCGCTCCAGCGCGCATACCCGCCCAAAGCGAGGCTCGTCACGCCGATGGTGGGACTGATCGCGGTGGCGACCAGCCCGGCGAGTGCCGCGAACCGGACCACGTCCCCACCGTGGTCGAACGCGTGGGCGCCGGAGGCCCAGCGGCGTACCAGCACGCCACCCACGAGCCCTTCCAGCGTATTCCCCGTGGCGATCCCGAGCGACGTGGCCAGAGTGCCGGCGGTGGTGACGTTGTAGAGGAAGGCGCCGGCGAAGATGGCCGGCCACCACCGGGCTCCTCCCAGGACGATCGCCGCGATGGCGATGCCGGTAGGAGCCCAGACGGGGGACGCGCTCGGATTCACGATCCCCAGTCGAAGCCCGAGTTTGCCGGCCGTCGTATAGACGACCGTCAGAACGAGCAGCCACACCAGGTGGCGAGCCGACCTCCTCGCCACGTGGACCGCTAGTGCGTCTGCAACAGTGCGCTCTCCCGAGGGAGCGTCCACTTCAGCACCGCGATCTCGGCATGGCCTTCGGGCCGGCGACGACCGCCGGTGGCATCGAGGTAGATGGGTCCGCCCGCGACGAAGCTGATGGCCCGCTGCATCGGCGTCTGCAGGGCGCGCGCCACTACGGCGATGAGCCAGCTCGTTTTCGGGATGAACCAGCGCGGGGAGGTCGCGCGGTCTCCGTTGGTGTTGCAGAGGAACGGATTCCAGCTGCGATCGAACGAGATGACCAGCGAGCCATCCTCGGTGAAGGAGGGTGGCAGGGTTCGAGCGTTACGGTCGACGTTCGTCGGACGTTGAAACGCGAGCGGCTTGTCGGACTTCCGCACACACGCGATGGCGACGGCCATTTCGAACTGGGAGAGGTCCTTCTCCGATACCTGAATGGTACTCACACACACCTGCCGATCCTGTCTTGCCAGCAAGACACCAACAGAGGGCGGACCGATCCCGGCTCGGATGCCGGCGGCGGCCGTGCTGCTCCTGAAGGCTACACTACAAGGTTACCTCCCGCTGTAACGATATTCGGGACGCCCTGACGACGGGGTCCGGGGGCGCTAGCAAGGGGATTCGGGTTTCTCTTCACCTTGGTCCTCACCCCCTGTTCCCCTCTCCCTTCGGGAGAGGGGCCACAAAGGGTGCGATCGTGCGCGACAAGGTGCGCCACATTGCGTTTTTCCGATGCCGATGACACGCGAGCAGTGGTCTAACGTGTGACGTGGATCCCCTGCGTCCCATCCGTATCCAGCAGAAACTCGCGCTCGCGCGCGAGCTGCGCCGCGAGCCAACGCCGACCGAGCGACACGTATGGTCGCTGCTGCGGAACCGACGCCTGCTCGGCCTGAAGTTTCGCCGCCAGCACGTGTTGCACGGTTTCATCGTGGATTTCTACTGCCCGGCGCTGAAGTTGGTCATAGAACTCGATGGTCCTCCACATGACGGATCTGCGCAGGCCGGCTACGACGCCGCGCGCACCGACTGCCTCACGAGTGCCGACTACAGGCTGATCAGGATTCGGAAGAATGACCTGACCCGAGAGCGGCTCGAGGTGCTGGTTGGCCGAATCGTACGCGCGGGGTCACGAGACCTAGTCCCCCCCTCTCCCGAAGGGAGAGGGGGGGCGGGGGGGTGAGGACCATGCGCATGGCGCTGTTCAGCAGAGAGGAGCGGGTCCGCTGAGTGGAGCTGGTCAACCCGAAGGGAGATTGGGAGCTTTGAGCAACGGAGGGAGCTCAGAGTGAGGTAGGGAAACGATGAGCGATGAGGGGAACTGCGAGCGGGCTCAGTGGGAAGCCTTTACCGCCACATCTCTCGAAGCCGCGCCTGCACATCCACCCCCACCATCGGCGTACCGTCGAGCGACTCCCCCGCCTGCCTCCCGCCGCGTGCCTGTCGCTCGAACAGCGGCGACAACATCCCCGGGATGAACCGTGTCCGCGGCGCGTGCACGTGGTGGTCCCGGTCGGGCCGCCCGCGTGTGTAGAAGCGGTGCGGCTGCAACAGGTACAGAAAGTCCCGAGCCCTGGTCATCGCGACGTACAGGAGCCGGCGCTCTTCTTCGATTTCCTGGGGCGTCCCCGTCGCCATGTCCGACGGAATGCAGCCGTCCACGGCGTTGAGCACGTACACGACATCCCATTCGAGCCCCTTGGCGGAGTGGATCGTCGACAGGATGAGGTAATCCTCATCGAGGTGGGGCTGCCCCGCCTCGTCGCCCATCCCGTCCGGCGGA
>JBGPIW010000420.1:0-2994 GCA_041485045.1 Gemmatimonadota bacterium
ATCGCCGGGACGCACCGTGAGCGCCGCTTCGGCGAACCCCAACCCACGGCTTGTCCAGTTCGAGGCAGGTCCCTTCTCCCAACCGACGATCTTGCGCTGCTCGTAGACCACCCATCCGCGGTTGACCACCGGCAGCGCCCAATTGCGATCCATCGCCGACGCGCGCGTGAGCTGAGAATCCGCGCGCGCCAACGCGCGCGTCGCCGCCGCGGTGTCGCCGGCGGTGAGCAACGAATCCACCAGGCCTTTGTCCACCCCGGCTCGTTGCACCAACTCCCAGGCCGCCGCGTTGCTGGTTCCCGCCCGGGTCTCGAGCTGTTGCACCACCTGGCCGAGCCGCCGCCGCAGAAACTCCGAGACCTGTTTGGTGAGGTCGTCTTGCAAACCGAATACATCCTCGCGTTCGCGCTCCAGCGGCCCGCTGCTCTGCACGCTCCCATCGGCCGTGTTGATCATGTCGACCGTCACGCGCAGCCGGTCACCGGCTTGGGAGACGGTTCCCTGGACCAGCGTGCCGACCTGCAGCGCGCGTGCGAGGCTGTCGGTGGGCGCAGTCGCCTTCCGAAAGGGGGCGACGCCGTATCGGGAGACGACGTTCAGCGACCCGACCTGGCCCAACTCGTAGATCAGCGCCTCCGTGAGCCCGTCGGCGAGATACCCGAGCGTCCCGCCGGGGCTGCGGTCCTCGAAGTACAGCACCGCGATGTGACGCGGATCGGGACCGCCCGTCGCGCTGGCACCCCGATGGAGCCACATCCCGCGCGTGAACCAGCCGGCCAGGAGGAGCACCAGCACTGGTGTTCCCCACCGGACGAGCGATTTCCAACCAGGCACCGACACCTGGAGCGTCACGGATGGCCGGGACGACGTGGCAACGTCGTTGCTCTGCCGGCGCATCGCGGCGGTCACCCGCGACGGTTCGGCGAACGCCTCCGCGAACATGATGACCGTCGGGAAGCGGTCCGCCGGGACTTTATCGAGGGCCCGCAACAGGGCCCGCTCCATCGTTTCTGGAATCGAGGCACGGACAATCGAGGGCGCCGACACCGTCGCCATCGAATGGCGGGCGATGATCGCCTGCACGTTCGGCCCGGTGAACGGCGGCTGCCCCACCAGCATCTCGTACACGACGCACGCCAGGCTGTACTGGTCGCTCCGCCCGTCGACATCACTGCCCGTGCCCTGCTCCGGGCTCATGTACATCGGCGTGCCGATGACCGTCCCGGTTTGTGTCAGCGCCTGCTGCTCCACGGCCGACGCCGCCCGCGCGATGCCAAAATCCGCGACGACCGCGCTGCCCCCGGACAGCATGATGTTCTCGGGCTTGATGTCGCGGTGCACGACATCGTGGCTGTGAGCGTAGCCCAGCGCGCTCGCGACCTCCGAGGTGATCTTGATGACGTCGTCCTGGGGCAGCTGCTTCTCCCGCTGCAGCCGGTCCCGCAGCGATTCGCCTTCCACGTACGGCATGACGTAATAGAGGAAGCCCGCGGCATCGCCGGAATCGTAGAGGGGCAGGATGTGCGGATGCTGGAGCCGCGCCGCGATCTCGATCTCGCGCAGGAATCGCTCGGGCCCGATCGCGGCGGCGATGTCGGCATGGAGCACCTTGATCGCCACCTTGCGCCGGTGCTTCAGGTCCTGCGCGAGGAAGACCGTGGCCATGCCGCCGCGCCCCAGCTCCCGCTCTATGACGTAGCGGTCGGCAAGGGCCTCGCGCAGGGTGGCGGGCAGGTCGCTCAAGTCGGGTCGGATGCGGAGGACAGGATACCAGAAGGATACGGCGCCTGTGGAACCCCCGCCACGGGTGGCGCATCCAGCTCGCACCCTTGTCGGAACCGCACCCATCGTTCTACTAATAGGGGCGATGAATCGCCCTGCCCTTCCGCACCGGGCGCCGCGGCTTCGGGCGCCGAGCATCACGCGGTTGTTTCTCGCGACGTTCTTCGCAGTGGCGCTCGCGGGGCTCACGATCGCGCTGTTTTCTTGGATCGACGCGCGCAACGCCGAGCGGGACGTCATGACCGTCCTTCAGACGGTGGATCGGCTGGACGCCGCGAGCCCTCCGGTCCGGAACGCTGAGCACGACCGCATCCGCGAGATAGCGGAGGACATCGGCGATTCGGCGCAACAAACCGCGCTTGCGACCGCCATCGTGCTGGTGGCCGTCCTGATCTCGTTGGGCATCGGCTTGCTGTACAGCCGGCGCCGGCTGGCGGAGCCGTTCGGCGCGATCGTCACCGCACTCCAGGGAGTCGCCGCTGGGGAGTACGCAGTTCGCCTGCCGGAGGATGCCACCGGCGAGTTCGGCACCATCGCCCAGGGCGTGAACCACATGGCCGAGCAACTCGCCCGGCGCGAACGGATGCTGGAGCAGTCTTCGCGGCTGCTCGCGGCCCTGAACGCGGCGCCCCGCGAAGGATCGAGCTTGACCCCTGCATTGGACGTGCTCGCGGAGTCGACGGGCGCAGCCGCCCTCGTCCTCTACCAGCCGGATTATGAGGCCAGCGAATGGGAGCCGACCGCCGCCCGCGGGGTCACGCCGCGGCCACTGTCACGAATCACGGTGCGCGACGTCGTGGGGGAAACCAGCACCGCGGTCGTCCGGCTCTCGGAGGAGCCGGGCGCCGCCGCACGCGCCAAACTGCAGCTCCCTCCCGCGCCGGGACGGGAGATCGGCATCGCCCCGCTGCGCTCGGCCGGGCGCCTCGTCGGCCTGCTCGTGGCCTTGCCGCCCGACGCGTTCACCTCGGCGCAGATGGATTCGCTCGAGCTCGCCCTGCCCAACCTCGCGATCGCGTGCGAGCGCGAGTCGGCGCACCAGCACACGCGGCGCCTGGCCACGGAGGTGCGGCGCACCGCGCAATACCTGGAACAGCAGTCCGACGAGCTCACCAGACTGAACGAGGAGCTCGCCAAGGCGAATCAGCTGAAGAGTGATTTCCTGGCGAACATGTCGCACGAGTTGCGCACACCCCTGAACAGCATCATCGG
>JBGPIW010000421.1:0-2985 GCA_041485045.1 Gemmatimonadota bacterium
CCGCCATCGATCTTCTGCTCGCACGCGCGCAGCAGCTCCGGGCGCAGGAAATGGACCGCCTGCTCGCACGCACCAAGGGCTCGGCGCAGCTGTTCGAGCGTGCCTCCCGACGGCTCCCGTTCGGTGTGGTCTCGTCGTTCCAGAAAATGCAGCCCTATCCCATCTACGTGACCCACGGGAAGGGCAGCCACATCTGGGACCAGGACGGTACCGAGTATCTCGACTTCCACAACGGCTTTGGCGCCATGGTGGTGGGCCACGCGCATCCCCGGATCGTCGCGGCGATTCACGAGGCGGCGAGCCGCGGGACGCACTTCGCGGCGACTACCGAGGTGGCGGTGGAGTTCGCCGAGGAGATTTGCAACCGTTTTCACCTCGAGGCGATCCGCTTCGCCAATTCCGGCACCGAGGCCACGATGGATGCCATCCGCGTGGCGCGGGCGGCGACGGGGCGGGACGTGGTATGCAAGATCGAGGGATCCTACCACGGCCATCACGACGCGGTGATGTTCTCGGTGCTCCCCAACGCCGATCTGATGGGGGGACGGGACCGGCCCGCGAAGGCGCCGGTGTCGAAGGGGCTCGTGAAGGACGCCGCCCGCTACATCGAAGTCGTCCCGTTCAACGACGCGGACGCCTTGGAGCGCGTGTTCGCCGAACGGGGCGGCGAGATCGCGTGCCTCATCATGGAGCCCGCCATGATGAACATCGGGATCGTCCTGCCGCAGCCGGGCTACCTCCAGCGGGTGCGCGCGCTGTGCGACCGCTACGGCGTCGTTTTCATTTACGACGAGGTCAAGACCGGGTTTACGATCGCCGCGGGCGGGGCCACCGAGCGCTTCGGCGTCCAGCCCGACCTCATCTGCCTCGCGAAAGCGATCTCCGCCGGTCTGCCGGCCGCGGCCTTCGGGGGCAAGAAGGACCTGATGTTTCTGATCGAGCAGGGAGTCTCACAGATGGGGACCTACAACGGTAACCCGCTCGTGTCGCACGTGGGCCTCGTAGCACTGCGGGAGATCCTCACGCCCGCGGCCTACCAGACCCTGGCCCGATTGGGTACCCGACTGGTGGCGGGCTGCCAGCGTGCGATCGCCGCTAACGGCATCCCCGCCCACACCATCGATCTCGGCGCTAAGGGCTGCGTCTCGTATCGCCCCACGCCGCTGCGCAGCTACCGAGACTTCCTCGACACCAAGACCGACCTCTTCGCCGCGTCGTATCCCTGGCTCCTGAACCGCGGCATTTTCATGACGCCGGGCGACGAAGAGCAGTGGACGCTGTCGGTGCAGCACAGCGACGCCGACATCGACCGTTACATCGAGGTCTTCACCGAGTTCTGCAAGTCGCTCGCCGCTTGACCTACCGGCCGGCGGTCGCTGGCGTCGAAGTGGAAGGCTCGAGGCCGTAGCGCTGCGGATTGCTGCAGATCACCGCGGCCGCCAGGATCTTGGGGACGTACTCCATCGTTTCCGACGGCAGCAGCTTCATGCGGTACAGGTGCCAAAAATCGCGGTTCTGTTTCTTGAAACCGCCCGGCGTGCGGGCGATCTTGTGTAGCACCCCGCGGACCCCGTTCTCGCCCCGGTTGTAGCTCGCCATCGCCAGCATGAACGCATCCTCCCCGAACTCGGCGAGCAGATTCGCCAGGTGCCGGGCGGCCGCGCGTGTCTGCTTGTCCACATCCAGGCGCTCGTCCACCTTCCCGTCGACCCGCAACCCCAGGTCCCGCGCACTCGGCGCCATCATCTGCCACATCCCCAGCGCGCCGGCGTGGCTCCGGGCTTTGGGGCTGAAGCGCGATTCCGTCCAGGCCACGTACCCCATCACGTCCGGCAGCTCGAGCGCGCGAAACTCCTTCACGATCACCGGCCAGTACTTCACCTTGCGCTGGTACACTTCGCGCGTTGCGATATTCCCCTTCAACAGCAGATCGATGTGGAACCGCAGCCGTTCCTTGAAAATCGGCGGGACGGCGTACGTCCCGGCATCGAACTGGCGCAGGATGGCGCGGATCTCGCGATCCAGCTCATCGCCCGCGTTGGCGGCTTCGGCCGCTTTCGCCTGGTCGGCCCGGGCCAGGTCGGCGAGGGTCCGTTCCGCATTGGAGGTGGCGTCGAGGTAGCGCTGCTCCAGCAACGCCAGGCGCGCCGAGTCCTGCTCCGCCTGCATCTGTCGCTGGATCTCGCCGATCTGGGTGTCGAACCGCCCTTTGGCGTCGAGCAACCGGGCGATCTGCCGGTGCTGCACGTAGATCACGGTGCCCATCACGGCGATCACCACCATCGCGGCCATGGTGACGAGCCCCACGACCTTCACCCACCGCTTCTTCGTCTGTTTCTTGACCACCTCGGAGACTTCCAGCACCGCGCTGGCGACGAAGTCCATGGTCTTGCGGGACCGGACGCCGCCCGCCTTCGCCCGCCCATCGGCGATGCGCTGCGCGGTGAGAGCGAAGATCTGGCCGGTCGCCGAGGCCCGGCCGCCCGCCTGCAGCACCTTGGTGATCTCGGCGGCGTCCTGGGCCGCGTCGTAGCTCGCGTCGATCACGATCTCCACCTGCACCTCGGGACCGCCCGTCGCCCCGAAGCGGATCGTGTCCCCCGAGGTCAGATCGACCTTGGCGACTTTCTTCCCGTTGACCCGGATGCCGCCGGGGGAATCCAGGTCGATCACGTTATACACGCCATCCTTCAGCACCACGGCGGCGTGGTAGGGGGCCACTTTGGGTTCGGCCGCGGGATCGTAGCGGAGCTCGCAATCGTGCCCCGTACCGATCCGCAGCCAGCGCTTCTCGCTGCTCGTCGTCGTGCCCTGCAGCGAGCCCTTGAGGTGCGTGAAGCGGATCATCGGGCGATGACCGCCGAGGCGGGCGTCGAAATGGTGCGCAGCTCGCGAAGGAAGACCGGCGGAAGGTTATCGGCCGAACGCGCGGTGCGCCAGTTGGGCCCGGGACCAGTATGAAGATCAAAACCGGCAACTGAGGCC
>JBGPIW010000422.1:0-2984 GCA_041485045.1 Gemmatimonadota bacterium
CGTTAGACTCCTTTGATGAGCAGCCACAGCCCGAGCGGAATCTCGAACGCGGCCATCGGTAACCACATGAGCCGAGTGACGGGGCCGTGGAGGAATCCACCGAGCTGCAGGGGAAGGCCCACCACGAGCAGGACCGACGCGGCGACGCCCAGCCATGCCAGTGGGACAGGGACCATCCGGCCGCGCAGTAGAAGGAACGAGAAGAGCGTGCTGCCCACGGCGAAGAACGTTGCGCCGACGAGCGGGTTCTGTTGCAGGACGAACGCGCCGAGCGCCTGCGCCGCCGCGGGGTCCGGTGCATTGGCGCCCGTGGCGGTGGCGAGCCAGAGCAGTCCCAGCGTTGCCGGTATGGAGACGGCGCCGCTCACGCCCTCGGCGACGCGACAGGTCAGGGCCAGCATGGCGAGATCGGGATCCTGCTCGCGCGTGATCGCCCAGAGCGTCACGGCCAGGACCAGGGCCGCGAAGCAGCCGGCCAGCGAGAGCACGACGGCGACACGCACGTCGGTCGAGTGCTGGGCCAGCCCCGCGAGCTTGGCAGCGATCCCCACTCCCCGGGTCGCCCGGTCGAACAGGACCATGCTGGGGAAGGCGACCGCGATATAGAAGAGGAAGGTGAAGCCGGCGATCCGTGCGTTCGTTCTGCGCGTCATGGTTGCCTCCTCACGGATCGCCTCCTACGCCGAGCGCATGGTGATCGCCGGGTCGATGCGCGCCGCGCGCAGCGCGGGAATCCAGCACGCGACGATTCCGATCGCCGCCATCAGCACCGCCACACCGATGAACGTGGTCGGGTCGTGTGGCGCGACCCCGAAGAGCAGCCCGCGGATGATGCCGCCCGCGACCCAGGCGCCGGCCACGCCCAACACCAGTCCGATCGCCAGCAACGCGCCCCCTTCCTTCAGGATCATGCCCTGCACCCGCGCCCGGTCGGCGCCGAGGCTCATGCGGATGCCGATCTCGTTGGTGCGCGCGCTCACCGAGAACGCCAGGACACCGGCGATCCCCACCGCCGCGATGATCACCGCCAGGATGCCGAACGACGACACGAGCGCGGCATTGAGCCGCCGCGGCGCCACGCTCTGATCCTTGATCTGTGCTACCGTCAGTACGGTCACGATCGGAGCCATCGGCGCGATGCGGTGCACGATGCGCGTCACCGCGGCCACCAGCCCCGGGGCATTGCTGTCGGCACGGATCACCAGCGCGCCGCCGATCGACAACATCTGCGAGAACGGCATGAACACCGTGGCGCGGGGCTCCGCGTCCAACCCGCCATCACGCGTATTGCCGGTGACGCCGACGATGGTGCGCCAGTCCCCGCTGATGGGGCTGACCTTGAGCAGTGGACCGGTCCACGCGATCCGCTTCCCGATCGGGTCTTCACCGGGGAAGAACTTGTCGGCAAACGTCTTGTTGACGATCACCACCAGCCCCGAGCCGGGCTGGTCGGTGTTCACGAACTCGCGTCCGCGGAGCAGCGGAATCCCCGATGCGCGGAAGTACTCCGGGCTCGCCGTGCGGACGTCGGCGCGCGGCACGGCCTCTCCCACGGCGAGGGCCTGGCCCTCCGCCTTCACATCGAAGGTCATCGTCGAGGCCGCCAGCGGAATGCTGGAGCCCAATCCCGCTTCGTTGACGCCGGGGAGCGCCCGGATCTCGCTGCGTATGCGCTCGTACTGTTGCTTGGCCGCGGCGTCCATTTCCAGGAGGTGCCTGAACCACGCCATGGGGTCGGAGCCGCCGCTCGGCCCGCCGCTCAGCTGCAGCAGCGGCACATCCAGCGCCAGGACTTCCTCGGCGCGGAGACCGCTGTCCACTTCGGACAGGCGAATCATCGTGCGCGTGAGCAGACCGGCCCCCGCGAGCAGCACGACCGACACCGCGACCTGCCCCACGACCAGTCCGCGCTGCAGCCGCTGCTTCCGCAAGGAGCCGCTCATCCGCCGCACGCCGGCAGAGATCCACGAGGCGAAGGTGCCCTCCCGCGGCAGCGACGCGATGAACGAGAGCAGCAGGGCGAGGGTGACCGACAGCGCGAGCGTGAAGCCCAGGACCGTGGCGTCGAGCCGGATCTCGTTCGCGCGCGGCGAATAGCGCGCGGCGAGCGAGGTGAGGAGCCGCACGCCGCCCAGCGCGATCACGACGCCGAAGGCAGCGCCCAGGAGCGTGAGCATGAAATTCTCGACCAGGAGCAGGCGCCGCAGCCGCCCCACGCCCGCGCCGAGGGCGGCGCGCACCACCATCTCGTGCTCGCGGCGCACGCCGCGCATGAGCGTCAGGTTGGCGACGTTGGCGGCGGAGATGATCATGACGAACGCGGCCGCGCCCATCAGCAGCCAGAGCGTCAGTCGCGCGCGCTCGCCCAGGGCTTCCTTGAAGGGCAGCACCGCGATGCGATAGTGGGAGCCGGGGTTGTACGCTTCCTTGAAGTCGCGCCGCATGCGGGCGTCGACCGCGGCGACCTCCGTTCGTGCCTGCGCCACGCTGGCTCCCGTTGCGAGCCGGGCGACCACCTCGGTCATACGATGCGACCGATTCTGGACCATCATCGCGCTCACGTGATGCGGGCTCACCACCATGTTGAGCAGCGCATCGATCCGGTCGGGAAAGAACGGCGCGGGTTGTAGCACGCCGATGACCATCACCGACTGGCCGTCCAGTTTCACCTGCCGGCCGACGATTCCCGGATCTCCGCCGAAGCGTTTGATCCAGAAGGCGTGCGTGAGGACCATGACGGGGGGCACGCCGGCGCCGTCGTCGCTCGGCCGCGTGAGCCTGCCACGCACCGGCGCGAGTCCCATGACCTCGAAGTAGTTGCCGGTGACGAGTCCCACGTCGATGCGGACGACGTCGTTGTCACCCTGCAACGTGAGGGTCCACGGGGAATACTCGGCGATGCCGCCCAGCGACGGGACGCCGGTGCGGAGATCGCGGACCTCCGGAACGGAGAAGGAGATGTTCGCCTGCCCTGGTCCGTCGGC
>JBGPIW010000423.1:0-2971 GCA_041485045.1 Gemmatimonadota bacterium
ACGCCAAGGAAGACGATGCCGCAGACCTTGGCGAAGCACGCCAGCGCGAGCCCGCCCACCAGTGCGAGACCGGCCACAGCGACGAGCGTCAACCGGACCGGGGTCCCGGAGGTCACGCCGCCCAGCAGCGCCTGATACACGACCCACTCGCTGACGAAGCCGTTGAGTGGCGGCAGGCCGACGATGGCGGCCGACCCGATCAGGAACGCGGCCCAGGTGAGCGGCATCCGCCGCGCGAGTCCGCCCAGGCGGTCGAGATCGCGGGTCCCGGTGGCGTGGGTCGCCGCGCCCGCACCGAGAAACAGCAAGGTCTTGAACAACGCGTGGTTCAGGGTATGGAGCACCGCGCCGCCGAACCCCAGCACTGCGACGAGCGGCACTCGATAGGTGATCCCGAGGGCGCCGGCGCCGAGCCCCATCAGGATGATCCCGATGTTCTCGACGCTGTGGTACGCGAGCAGTCGCTTCAAGTCGTGTTGGGCCAGCGCCCAGAGCACACCGAGGACGGCGGACACGGTGCCAAGAGCGAGCACCAGCCAGCCCCACCAGGCGGGCGGGGCGCCGAGCAGGGTGACCACCCGGAGCAACCCGTAGATCCCCATCTTGATCACCACGCCGGACATCAGCCCCGATACGTGCGAAGGAGCGGACGCGTGGGCGTCCGGCAGCCAGAAGTGGAGCGGTACCAGACCGGCTTTGAGCCCGAACCCGACCAAGGCGAGGCACAGGACGAGCGCCCCGCTGGCGGGCAACGCCGCGGCGCGGGCGGCCAGAGAATCGAAGGTGAGCGATCCCTGGGGTCCAGCCCACACGGCGAACAACGCCAGCAGGGCCAGTGTGCCGGTGTGCGTCGCGACCAGGTACACCAGCCCCGCGCGCCGCACTTCGGCCCGCTCGTGCTCGAAGATCACCAGGAAGTAGGCAAGTACCGCCATGACTTCCCAGGCGACGAGAAACGCCACCACGGACCGCGCCGTGACGACCAAGGAAAGCGCAGCCAACTCCAGCGCGAAGAGCATATGGGAGGCGCTCACCGGCCGGTGCGGACGATCGTCGCGGAGCGCGCGGACTCCGTACAGCGCGCTCGCCAGGCCCGGCCCGAGCACGACCAGCAGGAACGCGGCGGAGAGCGGGTCGATGCCGAAGACCCAGGGAGCGAGCTGCCCCTCCACCGCGGGTCCTCCGGCGAGCACCCGCACGGCGGGGACCGCTGCCAGGATGCAACCGGCGCTGGTCAGCAGCCCATAGCCCCTGTCGGCGAGCGCGGGGTAGCGCCGGAACAAGACGGCGTTTGCCCCGCCGGCCACGATCGCCAGGAGCCCCAGGAAGAACAGGATCACGAGCCGCGCGCGTCCCGGTCAGCGATCGGGTCCACCGGCGCCGGTGCCGCCGGGTGCATCCCGCTCGTCTGCTGCTCCAACGCCCGGACGCACGCCAGCAGCTCGAACGCACCGGCCCGCTCGCCGAGCAGCTTCCGTAACCCGTCGTCGCGCAGCACGAAGCCCAGCTGGGCGAGCATGCGCAGGTGTGTCGGAACGCTCGGGCTGATCAAAGTGAACAGCGCATGAACGGGCTTGCCATCCACGGCATCGAAGTCCACCGGGTGGCGCACCAGGCAGAGCGTTACGAACGGCGCGTCGATGTGCAGTACGATCGGGTTGCGCACGTGCGGAATCGCGATCCCACCGCCGATCCCCGTCGAGCCCATCGCTTCGCGCGCCTCGAGCACCGTGACCAGGAACTCGCGGTCCGCGTCTGCCGGCAGCGGCAGGCGGGCCACGATTTCGCGGAGCACCGCGGTCTTGCCTTCTCCGCCCACGTCGTGGTGGATGCCGCCCGCCGCCAGCAGCTCGGACAACGGTGCCACATCATCGGGCCGACGACGTGCCAGGTCCAGCAGACGGCGTGAAACGGCGATGCCGTTTTCCGTGGCCCACTCCCACAGCTCGATGGCGTTCAAGTGCAGGCGCTCGTTGACCCGATGGGCGGGGAGGCCGCGCAACGCGATCCAGCGTCGCACGGTGGCTTCCTTGACCCCGAGATACGAGGCCGCCTGGTGGACGGTCAGCTGCATGCGGGATCTGCGTGAAGACGCATCGGGAGAACGCGAAACTAACCGCGCGCGGCGGCGCCCGTCAATTCGCGCACGAACCGCGCTGGCCGCGTCGCGACGACGCGGGTTCAGCCGGGCGGTGCTGCGGCCACGACCTTACGGATCACGCGGCTGATCACGTAGAGCGGCCGCCGCTTGACCTCTTCGTACACCCGGCCGACGTACTCCCCGATGACGCCGAGAAAGAAGAGGTTCACGCCGGAAAGGAACGTGATGATGAATAGCAGCGCCGTGAACCCGCGGGGCGATTGGTGCAGGGCGAACTTCGCATAGAGCGAGTAGCAGGCGAACGCAACCGACAGCGCGATCGCGACGGCGCCCAACAACGCCGCCGCCCGGATCGGGACGATTGAGAACGCGAAGATGCCGTCGAACGCGAGCCCCAATAAGCGGCCCATACTGTACTTGCTCTTGCCGGTGGGCCGCTTGTGACGTTCGACGGGGATTCCGATCTGCCGGAACCCGACCCAGCTGCGCAGCCCGCGCAAGAACCGCTGACGCTCCGGGGTGCGCCGCAGCTCCTCGACCACCCGCCGCGACATCAGACCGAAATCCCCAGCGTCGACGGGGACCGCCACACTCGACAGGCGCCGCAGCATCCGGTAAAAGAGGTAGTAGGACGCGCGCAGCCACCACGCTTCCTTGCGCTGCGTTCGCTGGGCGTACACGACGTCGTACCCCTCCGCGTACCGGGCCAGGAAGGTCGGGATCACCTCGGGCGGATCCTGCAGGTCGCCGTCCATGACGATGGTCACGTCGCCCGTCACATGATCGAGCGCCGCGGACAGCGCCGCCTGGTGGCCGAAATTGCGGGACAGGGAAATGACCACCACACGGTCGTCCCGGACCGACGCTGCC
>JBGPIW010000424.1:0-2952 GCA_041485045.1 Gemmatimonadota bacterium
CACGCCGCCCGACCACTGGAGCATCGTGGTGCGGACCGGCGTGATGCGCCCCACGCTGGGCGGCAACCGCGAGGCGGTCACGCAGACCTACGCGGTGTGCCCCACCTGCAACGAGCGCCAGGAGTTCTCCGGCAAGCCGACCCTGCTGCGCTGCACCAAGTGCCGGGGCGAGGCCTCGGTGGATTGGTCGGTGACGTGCTAAGAAAGACGTAGACGGTAATCGGTCGTCGGTAATCGGTAGATACCGATTACCGTCCACTGATTACCGATTACGATTCACCGCAGTCCCGCCGGCTCCAGCCGCTCCAGCACCGGTCCCAAGAGCAGCATTCCCACGTAGGTCTCCGCACTCAGGACGATGGCGGCCACCACGGCCCAGATCGCCCCGGTCCACAGGCGGTCGGCGCCCGCGGCGCGCACCAGGATCGCCGCCAGTCCCCCCACCAGGCCCGCGGGGAGCACCGCGATCAGCAGCGCGAGCGCTCCGCCCACGAAGTTCAGGATGCGCTGCCCGGTCGCCTCGAAGCCGGTCGGGCGATCGGGGCCGATCGCGATCCAGGCGGGGAAGAGGAGCACGGCCGCGTTCTGCACCAGCAGCAGCACGGTCAGCACCGGGGGCACCAGTGCCAGCGCCGCCACGAGCAGGGCGACCCGGTCCCCCAGCCCGGGGAGCGGCGCGTCGCTCGCGAGCGAAGCGATGAACGCGAGGCCGATCCCGAGCCCCACGACGGCCGAGAGCAGCAGCGCCGGCGCCAGGACTTCCGCGGCCACCAGCTCGCGTCCACGCAGCGGATACGTTTTCAGCATGTCCAGCAGCTCGAGGTCGCGCCGCAGGTCGTAGCGCAGCGTCAGCGGCCCGAACAGGAGCGCCAGGCCGGACAGGGACAGCGCGAGCACCGCCACCAGCTCGGCCGCCGAGCCCTGGCTGCCCAGGGCGGACCCCATCGCCACGATGAGGATGACCAGCAGCAGCACGGTGCGCAGGCGGAACTCGCGCAGCGCCCCGGTCACGTTCTTCCAGACGATCGCCGCCGCGGGCCGGCCGCTCGCCGCGAGTCGCACGAAGGTACGCGGGGCGCCGCGGCTGCCCCCCACCGGCGCGTCGCCCCGGCCACGCCGCCGCGCCTCGAGGCGGCGGGCGACCTTGCCGGCGTGCTCCACCGCGGCTTCTTCGAAGCCAAGCGTGGACCGCATGACCCACACGTAATGCGCGCCGGCGACCAGGAGCGCGGCGGGGAGGGCCGCGAGGAATTGGGTGACGTTCGCGGCCAGCAGCGGTCCCTTGAGGGCGAACAACGGCCACAGTACCACACCCAGCGCGCCGTGGTGCAGCGCTCGCGCCAGCTCGGCGGCGCCCGCGCCGGCACTCTCCGCCCACGCCGCCACGACCGCCGGCAGCGAGGCGCGCAGCCCGAGCCACAGCCCGGCCACCAGCGCCGCGACGACGCCCAGCGTCACGAACCGGCGCCGCACACCGGTCACTCCCTGCTGCGACAGGCTGCCGCGCAGCAGGGCGGCACCGGCCGAGTGGAGCTGCAGCGTGAGGTACACGATCCACAAGGCCACGATCTTGAGGGGCAGACGCGCGTCCAGGTGACCGCGCGAGAAGATCACGACCGAGAACGCCGCCGAAATCAGCAGCGGCACCTGGGTCCGCAGCAGCCGGAACTGGATCACCTGGCGCCGGGTGAGCGGCGCGGGGAAGAGAAAATCGGTCTCGGCCAGCTGAAAGGTGAACGGCGTCTCGGCGCTGCCGAAGACCCAGGTCGCCAACAGCACGACGGCGAGCCCGCCGACCGCGGCCACCTCGCCCAGCGCGGCCGCCATGCCGCCCGGGAGCGCGGCGCCGATGGACGGCCGCGCCGCTCCCCCCGGACGCGCGATCACCCAATAGAAATACAGCAGCCCGACGCAGAACCCGATCAGGTACTTGGGCTGGCGCAGGCGCTGGAGCCGGCGACGCAGCGCGTTCGCGAAACTGCGTCGCGAGAGGTAGAGCGCGGCGTCGATCATGTGTCCCCGGCGCCTCCCGTCAGGGCCAGGAAGACATCCTCGAGGCTCTTGCCGGCGAGGTCCGGGCGGCGCGCCAGGATTTCGGCGAGCGTGCCGATCGTCACCATGCGGCCCCGCTGCAGGATCAGGACCCGGGTGCAGATCTCTTCCACCAGGTGGAGCAGGTGCGACGACAACAACACGGCGGCTCCCTGGCGGGCCCGCTCGACGATCGTCTGCTTCATGCGGCGGATCCCCGCCGGGTCGAGCCCGGTGAGCGGCTCGTCGAACAGCAGCACGGTGGGGTCGTGCAGCAGCCCGCAGGCGATCACCAGCTTCTGGCGCATCCCGCGCGACAGCTCGGGCGGCAGCACCCGGGCCTTGTCGGACAGCTCGAGCTCCTGCAGCAGGGCAGGGAGGCGGCGCTCCACATCGGGCACGCTGTAGAGCCGCGCGGTGAAGCGGAGGTGCTCTTCGACGGTGAGGTAGTCGAACAGGTGGGGCTCATCGGGCATGAAGGCGAGCTGCCGCTTGGCGGCGACCGCATCGCGCTCGAGGTCGTGACCGCCGATCTTCACCGTGCCCCGGGTCGGCCGGACGATGCCCACCAGGCTGCGCAGCGTGGTGGTCTTGCCCGCGCCGTTGGGGCCGACCAGTCCCAGCACTTCCCCCGGCGCCACGGTGAACGAGAGGTCGTCCACCGCGACCAGCTCGCCATAGAGCTTGGTGAGGTTATCAACCTGAATCATGGGGGGACAAGATACGGGGAGTGGGGAGTGGGGAGTGGTACCTGACGGTGATGGCTCGGAGAGCGTCGAGACCCCTCTTGCTCACTGCCGATTTAGGTTAGTATATTAACAGTGAATATGCTAACTAACTACAACTGCGCTCCCCGCCCTTGAGCGACCGCTCCGAGCTGGCGCTGCAGCTGGCCGATGCCCTGGCCGCGGCCAACGCGGA
>JBGPIW010000425.1:0-2946 GCA_041485045.1 Gemmatimonadota bacterium
CGGTCGGACGATCAGGGGGCGCTGGACCAGAAGGTCGCCATCCTGAACGCGAACCCCGACTTGCGGATCCGCGTCAGCGGGCACTGCGATGAGCGGGGGTCCGATGAGTACAACCTCGCGCTCGGCAATCGCCGGGCGACGGCCGCCAAGAACTACCTGGTGAGCCACGGGGTCGATGCGAGCCGCATCGAAACCGCCTCGTACGGGGAAGAGCGCCCGGTGGCGATGGGGCACGACGAGGATTCCTGGGCACAGAACCGCCGCGACGAATTCGAGATCCTCAGCGGCGGGGACGCGCTGCGGAAGCCGTAAGGCTGTGCCGTTGAAACGCGCGCCGTGGCTCCTCGGCCTGGGGCTCCTGGCCGGCTGCGCCCTCCGGGGCGACGTCCGGAAAGTCGAGTTGCAGGTCGAGGCGCTGCGGAGCGAGTTGTCGCACGCCGACAGCGTCCGGCGCGTGGAGCGTGACTCGCTCGCTCGCGTGCTCGCGACTGTGCAGGCGACGTTGTCCGCCGAGCAGAACGCGCTCGTGCAGATCCGCGGCGACATCCGCAGCGATCTACAGGCGGTGCAACAGCAGTTGGGCGCGTTGCAGGAGCTGACGGGACAGAGCCAGCAGCGGCTGTCCGAGCTGCGCACCCGCCTGGCGACTCCGGCACCGGTTCCCCCGCCGCCGCCCGTCGATACGACCCGCGCTGCCGCAGCGACACCACCGACGGCGGGAGCGCCCGCGCTCACGGCCGGCCCGGGCCCCGACCAGATGTACGATTTGACCCTGCAGCAGTACCGCCGGGGGAGCTTCACAACCGCACGGCTCGGGTTCCGGGAGTTTCTCCGGCTGTACGCCGACCACGAGCATGCCCCGGACGCCCTCTACTATGTCGGCGAGTCGTTCGCGGCCGAGAACCCCGATTCGGCAGCCGCGGTGTACCAGGACGTGGTGAAGCGCTATCCCAATTCGCCGCGGGCGCCCTCTGCACTCTATAAGCTGGGTCTCCTCGCTGAGCAGCGGAATGACAAGGCAGCCGCGCGCACGTTTTACGCCCGCGTGCTGGCCGGATATCCCCGCTCCGACGAGGCCAACCTCGCGCGCGACAAGCTGCAAACCCTGGGGCGATAGCCCCACCTCCCGTGGCTGACGTCCCTTCCCGCGGCGAAATGCCGTTCCTCGATCACCTCGAGGAGCTGCGCTGGCGTCTGCTGAAAGTCCTGCTGGCGGTGTTGCTGGGGACGGTGCTGGGGTGGCTCGTGGTCGAGCGGATCGATGTGATCGGCCTGCTGATGCGTCCCATTGCCGGGCATCTGCCGGGCGGTCGGCTCAACTACACCAGCCCCACGGACCCGTTTTTCATCACCCTGAAGTTCGCGTTCATCGTCGGCCTGGTGCTGACGTCCCCGTACCTCATCTATCAGACGTGGGCGTTTCTCGCCCCCGCGCTGTACGAGCGGGAGAAGCGCGTCGTCGTTCCGGCCTTGGTCGCGGGCTTGTTGCTGTTCCTCGCCGGAGCAGCCGCGGGGTACCTCCTGGCGTTGCCCCACGCCCTGAATTGGTTGCTGGGGTTCCAGAATCAATCTCTGCAACCGATCATCACCGCCGACCGCTATTTCACCTTCGCGGCCCAGATCATCATCGCCGTCGGAGCCGTCACTGAGCTCCCCCTGGTGATCATCATCCTCGCCTCGCTCGGCCTGGTGACGCCGACGGGCCTGCGCAATAACCGGCGCTTCGCGCTCCTGGGCGCCGCCGGGCTCGCCGCCTTCCTCGCCCCTCCGGACGCGCTGTCGATGGTGATCGGCATAGTGGTGTTGCTGCTGTTCTACGAGATCGGCATCTGGTGCTCCTGGGTCGTGATCCGACGGAAAGCGCGCGCGGCCCTGCGCGCGGGCGCCACGGCGGCCGTTCTGGCCGTCGCCCTGGCCGGGCCGGCGCGGCGGCTCGCGGCGCAGCAACCGGTCGCGCGCGACACGACCCATCGTGCCGACTCGGTCGCCGCGGCTGGGCGGCCGCTCGACACAGCAACGGCCCGCCGCCTCGGGTTGCCGACCGGCCCCACGCGCACGTTTCCCCCGGCCGACGCGGTGATGGACTCGCTGCTCAAGTTCTCCGCCTATCGGATCACGCACTACGTCGCCGACACGCTCCTGGTCCTGGGCGACAGCCAGACCATCGTGCTCGTCGGCGAGGCGTTCGTGGACCGGGACGGCACCAAGCTCGAAGCCGATTCTGTCAACTATCGCGAGGCGAGCTGTCGGCTCGACGCGGCGGGAAACCCGCGCCTCTTCGATCAAGGCTCGCCGGGCTCGCCGCCGACGGTCCTGGTTGGGGAGGGGATGCGGTACGACACCTGCATTCGGCGCGGCACGGTCACGCAGGCGCTCACCGAGTTCCAGCAGGGCGGCGCCAGATGGTTCATGCGAGGAGACCTCGCGGTGGACTCAGGGTCGACACGCCTGTACGGCGCCAGCAGCAACATCACGTCGGACGAGCGTCCCGTGCCCGGGTATTCGTTCGAGGCCGGGAAGGTGAAGTGGCTCAACAAGAACGTGATGGTCGCGCGACCCGCGGTCCTGTACGTCCGCGACGTCCCGATCCTTTGGTTGCCGTTCATCTTTCAGGACATCCGGCCCGGCCGCCGCAGTGGACTCTTGGTGCCGCGCTTCGGGCTCAACGACATCGTGCGTCCCACCCGCGGCTACCGGCGCCATGTGTACAACCTCGGCTACTACCTCGTCCTCAATGATTACGTGGATGTCCTCGCCTCCGCCGACTGGTCCGCGGGGAGGAGTTTTGCGATCAATGGGGACATGCACTACCGGTGGCTGGATCGGTTCGTGGACGGCAGGCTGTCGTTCTCGCGCCTCAGCCAGCTCGATGCCACCGCCCATTCGAACCGGATCGGGTGGTTCCATACGCAGAGTTTCAACAACCGGACGCACTTCGCGGCCAGC
>JBGPIW010000426.1:0-2942 GCA_041485045.1 Gemmatimonadota bacterium
CCAGCAAGCGCGGCTATCTTCGCCGCGTGACGAGCCTCGCCGCCGTGTCCGGCATCCTGGTGGGACACTGGACGCATCCCAGTGGCGCGACCGGGTGCACGGTCGTGCTCGCGCCGCCGGGCGGTATGCGGGCCGCCGTGACACTGCGAGGCCGCGCCACCGGAACGCGCGAGCTCGACGCGCTCGATCCCCGGCACCTCGTCGGCCACGCCGACGCGATTCTCCTGACGGGCGGCTCCGCTTTTGGTCTCGGTGCCGCCGATGGCGTCATGCGCTGGCTCCGGGAGCGCGGCCGCGGGTTTCCGGTCCGCGCCGAGGTCGTGGTCCCCATCGTGCCAGCCGCCGTCATCTTCGATCTCGGCAACACCGGCGCCGAACCACTGTGGCCCGGTCCCGATGCCGCGGCCGCCGCGTGCGACGCGGCGGCGGGGGACGTGACGGAAGGGTCGGTGGGTGTGGGGGCGGGGGCCACCGTGGGGAAGGCCGCGGGCGTCGCCCGCGCGATGAAGGGCGGAGTGGGGACCTGGGCGGCCCGCGCGGACGACATCGTCGTGTCGGCCCTGGTGGTCACCAACGCGGTGGGGGACGTCCGAGACGGCCGCGGCGCGATCCTCGCGGGCGCGCGCGATGAGCAGGGCGGGTTCCTCGACTGCCAGCACTACCTGGCGCGGGGCGGGGTGCCCTTCGGGGCGGGGCCGCCGGTGCGGCACAACACGACCCTGGCGGTCGTCGCCACCAACGCCACGCTGGACAAAATCGGGCTCGCGGCGCTGGCGCAGGCCGGCAGCGACGCGTTGGCCCGCCGGATCACGCCCTACGGCACGCTGTTCGACGGCGACGTCGTGTTCGCCGTCAGCACGGCCGCCGCGCCTCCAGCCTCGCCACTGCAGGCCGAATCCCTGGCCGCGGAGGTCGTGCCCCAGGCACTCGAGCGCGCCGTGCGGTTGGCGCGCGGCAACGCGCTCACCCCCGGTCTGACCACGTGACCGACCGCCTGGCGCGCGCGCTCGACGACGTGCGGCGCAAGTGGGTTCCCGATCGCCGGCTCGCGGCGTTCGAAGTCAGCGTCGTGAGCGGGACGATCGGCGGCCGGACCACGAGCCGGGAAGCGCTGGCGGACCTGCGGCGCCTCGGCAACGCGGCGGGCCTGCCCGTGGAAGTCGCCCTGCTTCCCGACACGTCCGTGGATGACGGTGCCACCGCGGTCGTGACCGCGGCGCTGGCGCCGTTGGTCGAACAGCCCACCGTCAGCGCGCCTCGCATGAGCGAGGCGTTGCACGGCGAGCCGCTCGTGCTGCTCGAACGACGCGAGGACTGGTTGCACGTGCGCGCCGTGGACGGCTACCTCGCCTGGATCCACGCCGGCTACGTACGGGTCGGCACGGCCGACTGGCTGGAGGATTGGCTGTCGCGCGCGACGGCCCGCTCGCTCGGCTGCGAGCTGGAGCATGAGGGGGAGCGACTGCGATTGCCGATCGGCGGCCGGCTGGTGCCACGGCGCGACGGCCTGGTCGAAACGGCGGATGGGCGGTTGGCCCGTGTCGTCGCGGGCGTGGTGCGGCCCCTCGTCGAGCTGCACGCCGAGGCCCGCTGCTCGGCGGTATCCGAGCTCGCGCTGCGCTGGTTCGGTGGCGCGCCCTACCTCTGGGGCGGCCGCACCGAGTGGGGGGTGGACTGCTCGGGGCTGGTCCAGGCGATCTATGCGGCGCGCGGGGTGGCGCTGCCGCGCGACAGCGATCAACAGTTCGCCGTGGGCACCGAGATCCGGCCGGCGGCCGCCGGGGAGGGGTACGAGAAAGGGGACGCGCTGTTCTTCGCCGAGAACGGCCGCGTATCGCACGTAGCCCTCTGGGCCGGGGCGGGGCGGATCGTCCACTCGACATTGTCTCGCGGCGGCGTGGTGCGAGAGGACCTGTTCGACGACGCGCCGCGGCTGCGGCGACTGCGGGACCACGTGGTGGGCGTCCGACGGATGGATTCCTGATGCGGCTCGTGCTGTTCGACATCGACGGCACCATTCTCCTGACCGACGGCGCCGGACGACGCGCCATCGGCCGGGCGTTGTTCGACCTCATGGGGACCACGGGGCCGGTGGGCGACCACCGCTTCGACGGCAAGACCGACCCCCAGATCGTGCGCGAGCTGCTGGCGCTCGCGGGTCACGCCGCTGCCGAGATCCCCGAGCGCGTACGGGCCGTGTGCGACCGCTACCTGGAGCTGCTGGAAGGGGAGCTCGCCGGACCGACGCAGACGCGCGTGATGGCGGGCGTGCGGGAGCTGCTGGCGGCGTTGGTGGCGCCCGAAGCGAATGGAGCAGTGCTCGTCGGGCTGCTCACCGGAAACCTCGAGCGCGGCGCCACACTCAAGCTGCAATCGGCGGGGATCGATCCGTCGCGCTTCGCCGTCGGCGCCTACGGGTCCGATGCCCCGGACCGCCCCGAGCTGCCGGCCATCGCGCGTCGCCGGGCGGAGTCGCTCACCGGGCGTGCCATCGCCGGGGGGAACGTGATCGTAATCGGCGACACGCCGGACGACGTGGCCTGCGCGCGGCCGATCGGCGCGCGCACCGTGGCTGTCGCCACCGGCCGCTACGACGTCTCCGCCCTCGCCGCGGCCGGCGCCACGCACGTGTTCGCCGACTTGTCCGACACCGCGGCGGTGATGGACGCCTTGCTCGCGTGACGACTTCCCGCGGACGGCCAAAGCTGATCGACGAGCTCGAGGTCAAGGCGCGCGTGACCGACGTCGCGGCGCTGCGCCGCGCGCTGCGGCGTGCCGGGGCGCGGCTCGAGTTTCGTGGCCGCATGACCGACCGTCGCTTCGATCGCGGGCGAGAGCTCATCCGCCGTGATGAAGTGTTGCGGCTGCGCGTGTACCGGCCGGTGGGCCGCGATCCGGCTCACACCGTGCTGGGCTGGAAGGGCGCCGCGAGCACGCACCGC
>JBGPIW010000427.1:0-2931 GCA_041485045.1 Gemmatimonadota bacterium
CATGCGACGGAATCTACGTCGTACGCTTCCGTCTTATAAGGGACGAACCCACGCGCCACGTAGTTGGGCAACGCATTGGGATGATCCAGCGTGCACGTGTGCAGCCACACGCGTGCAGGCTGCAACGCCCAGGCGTCGCGCACGGCGCACGAGAGGAGGTGTTTGCCGAGTCCGCGGCCCACCTCCCCCGGGGCGAGGCCGAAGTACGCGACTTCGACCGATGCGTCGTCGGCCACGCGGCGCAGCTCGTAGTAGCCCGCCAGCGCGCCGGCGCGGGTCGCGACGTGCAGCGTGATGCCCGGATCGGCGAGGTGGGCGCGGATCTCCTCGTCGGTCCAGTCCCAGCGGTCACGCCAATGATACTGGGCGCCCACCGTGCGGTAGCAGTGGCGATAGAGGGCGGGGGCGGGGTGGAGGACGTGCTCCACGACGACGTCCGGAAAGGCGCCGAAGGCGGCCCGGAACTGCTCGGGCGCGTCGAGCTGGAGGTAGGTGCGCGTCACTCGCATGCGCTTCGCCTGAGGGTTATTTTAGTCATGTCCCTAACGCCCGTGAATCGGCATGACATCACCCACCCGCAGCGCCGCGTTCCACACCGTGCCCCTGCCGCTGGCGCTGCACCTGGCCGGCCACACGGTGATCGGCCTGTTCTGCATGTTCGCCGGCGGGCTGAATCTCATCGATCCGGGCCATGTGCTGCGGCTCGGACTCCCGTTGCTCGGGCTCGCCGGGTTCAGCTGGGGCTATGTGTTCGGGATTCTGATGGGCCGGGGGGAGGCGCTGGCGCTGGGATTCCTCGCCAGCATCGCCTACGTCGCGGCCGGCGTCCTGAAGTTCGGCACCGACCGTCCCTTCGGGTTGCTGCTCGCGGCGGTCGGCGTGTACGGGCTGATCGTCCTGACGCTGTACCGCAACCGCATCACCGCCTGATCCCTTAGCGAATATCGAGCTCGTCCCCGCTGCGCCGCGGCGCGGCGGGGAATTCGGCCACGAAGCGGGCGCCGCCCAGCTCCGAGTCCTCCACCAGGATCCGGCCCCCCAGCTCGTTTACCACGCGCTGACAGACCGTCAGACCCAGCCCGGCGCCCTCGTCCGGGCGTTTGGTCGAAAAGAACGGCTCGAAGATCCGGGCCCGGATGTCGGATGGGACGCCAGATCCGGAGTCTTCGACGGTGAGCCGCACCCACCCGTCGAGCGACTTCGTCCCCACACGGATGACCGCCGGGGAACGACCCCGGACGGCGTGCTCGGCATTCGTGACGAGATTGAGCACGACCTGGACGAGCTCCTGGCTGAGCCCGAGCACCGCCTGGGCGTCGTCATCGAGATCCGTTTCCACGTCCACGTTCTCGGGCCGCAGCACGCGGCGCCGGATTTCGGCGACGTCCAGGATCACGTGATTCAGCTGCACGGGCGTGGGCGTCGTGTCGGAGCGTCGTGCCAGCTGTAGGAGGCTGCGGATGATCCCCGCCGCGCGGTCCACCTCGCGGATAATGGTCCGCGCCGAGGTCTCGGTCTCCGCATTGGCTGCGGTGCTTAGCATCTCGGCCTCCATCCGGATCGCGGTGAGCGGATTGTTCACCTCGTGGGCGACCCCGCTCGCGATCTCGCCGATCGTGGCCAGCTTCTCGCGCGTCACGAGCTCGCGCTGCGCCCGCAGCTCTTCGGTCCGGTCGTACAGGGCGAGCAGCGTGTCGGTCGAGCCCAGACCTTCGAGGTCGGTCACGGTGCAGTCGCACAGGCGACCTTCGCCGGAGGGTTGGGTGACGAGCACCCGGCCGTGCCACGGACCGTGCCCGGTACGCGCTCCGGCCAGCGCGGTGGCGAGATCGCCTTCGGCCGGGGAGATGCCGAGCCCCTCGAGTGGCGCGCCGACCGCGGCGGCCGCATCCGGCAGGCCGAACACGCGGCGGCCGGCCTCGTTGATCAGGTGGACTTTGGCGTCGACATCGACCAGGACCAGCGGCAGCGGGCTGGCGTTCACCATGGCGACGGCCCGGTCGGCGGCGGCGCGGGTCGAGCGGACCACATGGCTCAGCTCGAGGCCGGCGGCCACGTGCGCGGCCACGCCCAGGAAGAAGTGGAGGTCGGCGACGCCGAACGCCGGAGGCGGTTCGTCGACGCCGCCGCGGCGGTACCGCACCAGACCGATCGCCCCGAGCACCCCGGTCGCCGACTGCAGCGGGGCGATCATCGCCGCCCGGGCGAGCGCGGCCGAAAGCGCGTTCGGCGGCAAGTAGATGTCGGGCTCTTCGCGGATGTTGCCGGTGATCAGCGCCTCACCGCTCCGCACGACGCGACCGGTGGTGCTGTGCTCCAGCGGAATCAGCATGCCATCGAGCTCTGCGGCGCGGCCCAGCGCGACCACGACCTTCAACGTGTCGGCGCCGGGCTCCCGCAGAGCGGCGTAGGCGCCCTCGGCGTCGAACAGCTTCATGACGCTCTGCAGCGTATAGCGGAGCATCAGATCGCGCTCGGGGGCGGCGAGCAGCCAGCGTGACAGCTCGATGGAGAAGCTGCCGAGCCGCTGATCGTGCTCGAGCACCGCCCGCTGCCCCACCATGGGCGCGAGGCCCCCGGCGAGCTCGAGCGCGGCATCGAGCGCCGCGGCAGGTAGGTCCCGCCGCGCAGCGTACAACTCCACTTCGACCGCGCGTCCGCCGTCGTCGCTCCAGCTGGACCGGCGGGGTGCACCCGTAGACGCGCCGTCCGTCGTCACGACGCCCTTCTCGCGCTGCCCGCGATACTGGAGGACGATCTTCGCCGATCCGGTCCAGGCTCGCAGGCTCTCTGCGGCGCCATCCCAGAACGCCTCAACCGAGCGTGCCTCACGTGCGTCGCGCAGCAACCGACGGGTCAGGTCCTGCATGGACCTCAAAATGCAGACGTCAAGACAAGGCGTCTATCCTCGGCCTTTGGCCTCCAGTCGGG
>JBGPIW010000428.1:0-2930 GCA_041485045.1 Gemmatimonadota bacterium
CCATAGCGGGCCGCCGCCGGCGAATTCACCTGGATGTTCAGCGCCGGCCCGGCGATGACGATCCCGTCGAACGCGTCCTCGATGCCCGGCACGCTGTCGAGGAGTCCCGCGATCTGGCGCGCCTTCGCCTGGAGTTGGACGGGGTCGGTCCCGAAAATCTTGATGTCGATCGGCTGCGGGACGCCGCCAGTCAGGTCGCCGATGTCGTCCTCGAGCAGCTGTCCGAAATCGGTATGGATGGCGGGCTCCGCGGCCAAGATCCGGGCCCGCAGGTCGTCCATCACCGTCTCGATGTCGCGCCGCTCCCCCCGCGGCTTGAGCGTGATGACGTAGTCGCCGTGGTTCGGCTCAGTGATGAAGAACCCCAGCTGTGTCCCGGTGCGCCGCGAGTAGCTCGTGACGTCGGGCAGGGCCCGGATGATCTTCTCGGCCTCGTCGAGCATCGCGTCGGTGTCGGTCAAGGAGGTGCCGGGGGGCGTCCAGTAATCGAGGATGATCGCCCCCTCGTCCATCTGGGGCAGGAAATCGGTGCCGATGCCGCGGTACAGCAACACCATGACGACGATGGAGCCGCCCAGCGCGGCTGCGGTCACCCAGCCGTGCTGGACGCACGCGGCCACGATGCGCTCGTAGCCGCGCAGCAGGCCGGAGGGCGGCCCCCCGGGTACGGCGTGCCCGGCCCGCCGCGGCTTCCCGAGCCCCAGCCAGCCGATCGACACCGGGACGACGAGCGCCGCGATCAGGAACGAAACGCCCAGGGCCAGCGCCATCGTCAGGGCGAGCGGCTTGAAGAACGCACCGACGATGCCCGCCAGCAGGGCGAACGGCAGCAGGATGACGGTGGTGGAGAGACTCGAGCCGACGATCGCCGGGAGCAGATCGGTCAACCCCCGCTCCACCGGGTCCCCCTCCCGGCCTTCGGCGCCGTAGCGCTCGATGTTCTCGACGACGACGATCGCGTCGTCCGCGATGAGTCCGATCGCCGCCGCGACGCCCGCCAGGGTCATCAGGTTGATCGTCTGGCCCGCGATCCCGAGGGCGAGACCGACGATCGCCACGGTGAGCGGGATCGCCGCGACGGCGACCAACGTCAGACGAAGGCTCCGCAGGAACACGAGCAGGACGAGCGCCGCGAGCACGACGCCGATCAGAATCGCGTCCCGCGTCCCGCGCACCGAGTCCGTCACGAAGCGGGCTTGATCGTAGAACGTGGTCCAGCGGACGTCCGCCGGCAGCAGGTCCGGTTGCTCGCGCAGCAGGCGCTGTACGCCGCCGGCGATGGCGACGGTGTTCGCGGACGGCTGCCGGATCAGGTTCAACAGCACGGCCGGCTTGCCGTCCGCCGTCGTGCGGATGTAGGAGACCTCGTCCGCCACCTTGACCTCGCCCAGCTCGGCGAGCGTCGCCGCCGCCCCCGTGGCGACAGGCACCGCGATGCGACCCAGCCCCGCCAGATCCTGCACGCGGCCGTCCACCAGCGTGAGGTACAGCTCGTGGTTCTGCTCCACCAAGCCGGCGGACAGGACGGTATGGCTCCGCCGGACGGCGTCCACCACGTCCCCGGCGGCGAGGCGCCGCGCGGCGAGCTTGCCCGGATCGAGCCAGACTTCAAACTCGCGCCGCCGCCCACCCTGGATCTGCACCTCGGACACGCCGGGGATGCGAATCAGCGCGGGTTTGAGGCGGAACTCGGCGAGGGCGAGAAGCTCGGCCTGCGACCGGGTGGACGACGTGAGGGCGTAGCCCTGGATCGGGAAAGTCGCCGTGTTCATCCATTCCACATCGATCCGCGTCTCCCCGGGCAGGTCGGGCTGGATGCGCTGCGTCTCCGCCTGGACCCGCTGCAGCGCGACCTGCATGTCGGTCCCCCAGGCGAACTCGGCGCTGATCTCGCTCGACCCCCGCGACGTCGTCGAGCGGACCAGCCGTACGCCGGGGACGCGCAGGATCGCTTCCTCGAGCGGCCGGGTCACCGTCGGCATCATGCGCGCGGCCGGCTCTTCTCCGGCGTCGGCGATCACCTTGACGATGGGGAACGTGACCGAGGGAAAGATCGAGGCAGGAAGGCCGGCCGCCGCGTAGATCCCGCCGCCCAGGAGCAGCAGCAGCACGCCGTAGAGCGCGCCCGCTCTCCGGCGCACGGTGCCGATCAAGCTCACGGCAGCACGCGGACCGGGGCTCCCTCGGGGAGTCCCACCTGTCCGCTCACGATGACGGCCGTGCCCGGAGGGAGAGATGGGGTGATGATCTCGACCAATCCGCCGCCGCGCGCCCCGAGCGTCACCTGCACCCAATGGGCGACGCGCTGCGGACCAGGAGAGACGACCGCCACTTGCGTGGTGCCGTACACGTCGTCGCGCAACAGCGCCGCCTCAGGAACGGCCGGCACCTGGCGCCGCTCCCCCACCGTGATGCGGGCCGTCCCGAACATCCCGATCCCGATCGCGCCCGAAGCGGCGGAGACGAAGTCGATTCGCACCGGGGCGGTGAGATTCTCCGTCGAGGCGGCGGGCAGGACGCCATGGACCGTTCCGCTCAGCGGGGTCGCACGCGCCGCGAGGTCCACCGTGACGGATTGACCGGGACGAATCTGTGGGAGGTCGCTCTGGACCAGCTGGGCGATAAAGGCAATGGCTCCCGCAGGGGCAATGACCAGGATGTCGTCTCCTTCATTGACGAGATCACCGGCGTTCACCGCGTGCGACACCACGACTCCGCCTTCGGGCGCCTGGAGTGGGTATTCGACCAGATTCCGGGTGGCCAGGTCGAGCGCTCGTTGCGCATCGGAGCGCTCGGCATCGGTCTGCGCGGCATAGAGCATGGCCCGGGCGCCCGCGAGCGCCGCGATGCTGGCCCGCGCGACAACGGCGCCCATTTTCTCGCCCGCCGCTACCCGGTCTCCATCGGCGACGCTCAATGACGCCACCGCC
>JBGPIW010000429.1:0-2929 GCA_041485045.1 Gemmatimonadota bacterium
GCTTCGAAGGCTTCACGATCACCGGCCACCCCAATCCCTTGGCTGCCTCGTCTGGCGGGACCGGCGGCACCATGCGCCATTTCGGTACCGGCACCCCGGCGTCGCGGAACAGGCGCTTGGAAAGGTCCTTGTCCACGGCCAGGGCGGAGGCGAGCGGCCCCGAGCCCGTATACGGGACGCCGATCACGTCCAGGACGGCCTGGAGAATCCCTCCTTCACCGGACCCGCCGTGCAGCACCGGAAAGACGACATCGGCGCCCTGCACCACGGCGAGCTCGCCCAGGCCCCCGTACAGCATCCGTCGCTCGGCCGCCATTAGCCCGGTAATGTCGGGCAGCGCGGTCCCCACCTGGGGCACGAGGAGCCGCGCTTCGTCCTCCGCGGTGAGAACGCCGGCCGCGAGATCGACCACGTGCACCTGGTGCCCGCGGCCGCGCAGCGCAGCCACCACCTGTGCGGCACCCGCAAACGCAACGGTCCGCTCCGCGGTGGCGCCGCCCGTCAAGACCGTGATGCGCATCTACCGGATTCCGGCCAGCTGGTGCAGCAGATCGTATCGCGTGATGATCCCGGTCAAGGCGCGCCCGCTCCGTACCAGCGCCGCGGGAGTCTCGCGCGAGAGCAGCGCCGTCAGGCGGTCCAGCGGCCATTCGCCGTCGACCACGGGGAAGGGGGGATCCATGAGATCGCGCACCGCTCGGTCCAGCACCGCCGGGTTCTCCAGCGCCTCGGCCATCAGGGCCTGTTCGCTAATCGAGCCGACGCCGTCGACACCGTCCAGCACCGGGAGTTGGGAAACGTTGTAGGTGCTCATGAGGTTGAGGGCTTGCCGGACCGTTGCCTGCGGGCCCACGGAGACGAGCGGCGGGGCGCCATGGTCCTTCTGAGCGACGACCTCCGCCACCGTCCTGCGCTCCGCATCCAGCAACTGGTTCTCCCGCAACCACTCGTCGTTATAGACCTTGGACAAGTAGCGCTCGCCGCTGTCAGACAACACCGTCACGACGCACGCCGTGGCGTCGTCGATCCGCCGTGCGACCTCCAACGCCGCCACCAGGTTGACTCCGGTCGAGCCGCCGCAGAACAGGCCCTCCTCCCGCGCCAACCGACGGGTCATCTGCATGGCGTCCCGGTCGCTCACCGTGATCCATTCGTCGATCACGTCGAAATGCAGCGAAGTCGGAATTTTGTCGCCGCCGATTCCTTCAACCTTGTAAGGGGCGCCCTCGGCCTTCACGTGGGTCGCCGCGTATTCCTTGTAGATCGATCCCACCGGGTCCCCGGCGACCACCCACACCTTCGGATTCCGCTCCTTGAGGTAGCGCCCGGCGCCGCTCACGGTCCCGCCGGTCCCGGGCGCGCAGACGAAGTGCGTGATCGTACCGTCGGTCTGGGTCCACAGCTCCGGTCCGGTGGTGTGGTAGTGGGCCTCGGGGTTGACGGGATTGTAGTGCTGGTCGGCGAAGATTGCGTTTGGGAGGGAGGCGGCGATGGCGCGGCCCTTCATGATGTAGTTGTCCGGATGGTCCGGGGCCACCGCCGTCGGGGTGATGATCACCTCGGCACCCAGCGCCCGCAACAATCGGGCTTTCTCCTGGGACATCTTGTCGGGCATCGTGAAGATGCAGCGGTAGCCTTTGACGGCGGCCGCGAGGGCCAGGCCGACTCCAGTGTTTCCCGAGGTCGCCTCCACGATCACGCCCCCGGGTTTGAGGCGACCCTCGCGCTCGGCCGCCTCGATCATGGCGAGACCGATGCGGTCTTTCACCGAGCCCCCGGGATTGAACTGCTCCGCTTTTGCGTAAACGGGCGTGCGGATGCCCTGCGTCACCCGCTGCAGTCGGATGAGCGGCGTCCAGCCGATGGTTTCGAGGACGTTGGCGTACGGCTTAGGGTGCGGGGGCATTCGAGTCCGGCCGGGCCTTTGCAGTGTCGGGCGGCGCCGGCGGCGTGGTGTCCAGCTTGCGAGCGCTCGTGTCCCGACGGGCTCGCAGCGTGTCCGGCGCCACTCTGGGCTGTGGCCGCGCAGTGTCACGATGGACAGCCGGCGCGGCACCCGGTGCAGGAGCGGCTGCGCCTTCGGCTCCCGCTGGATGGCGGAATTCGACGGTCTGGAGGAAGGACGTCGCCACCGACAACCCGTGCCGGCGGGCGGGGGCGTAGCGCAACCGGGACACCCCGCGCATCGCGGCCGAATCGAGCGCCGCGAAACCGCTCGATTCCGACACCCGCGTCGATTCCGGAGCGAGCCGGCCGCTCGAGTCGATGAACAGGCGCAATACGACGTCGCCTTCGACCCGGCGATCGTACAGGTCGGGCGGATATTGCACGGCCGGATCGGCGTTGAGCGCGACGGGAGGCTCCTCTGCCGGGGTGGACCCGCTGGAGGGCGCTGGTCCCGAGCCGCCGCAGGAGAGGGCGCCGAGGGCGACCAGCGCTGCGCGACGGATCACGCGCCCTCCTGCAGCTGCCGCTGCCAGGCGTGCAATCGGGTGAGCGCCTCGAGGGGGGACAGGCCATCGACGTCGAGTCGGGCCAGCTCGTCGAGTAACGGATGAGGCGCGGCCCCTCCGGCGAACAGGCCGAGCTGCGATGTGTCGGGCGGTGGCGGGGCGGGCTGGCCGGCCACATGATGCTCGGCCTCCAGCAGCCGAAGCACCTGTGCCGCCCGCGTCACGACCGGCGCCGGCAGGCCGGCGAGTCGGCCCACGTGGATGCCGTAGGAGCGATCGGCGCCGCCCGGCTCGAGGCGGTGCAGAAACACGATCTCGTCTCCCGCCTCGCGCACCGCCACATTGAAATTGCGCGCGTGGGCCAGCGTCTCGGTCAGCTGCGTCAGCTCATGATAGTGCGTGGCGAAGATGGTCTTACAGCCTATCTCATTGTGCAGGCATTCGCTCACGGCCCAGGCGATCGCCACGCCGTCATA
>JBGPIW010000430.1:0-2926 GCA_041485045.1 Gemmatimonadota bacterium
AGTCATCCTGACGTGCTCGAGGCCGGGGACGGCGTGCAGGAACTCGAGCTGGACCCGGACGGGCAGGGAAGTGGAGAGCCCGTTGACGTACAGTTCGTGAGTATCCAGCCCTTCCGGCTCCAGAAAAATCTGGTGGCGAGATGCGTCGGGGAACTTGACGATCTTGTCCTCGATGGACGGACAGTACCGCGGACCGCGGCCGCTGATTGCTCCTCCATACAACGCCGATTCCTGGAGGTGCGACTGGATGATCTGCTTGACCTCCTCGCCCGCCCAGGTAATCCAGCACGGCAGCTGTCGCGGCAGATCCCCACGCTCGAAGAAGGAGAAACGAAAACCGTTGTCCTCTCCGTCCTGCCGCTCGACCTTGGACCAGTCGACCGTTCGACCATCCACGCGCGGTGGCGTGCCGGTCTTGAAGCGCGATACTGTAAATCCATTGTTTGCAATGTCTTGCGCCATCTCCACCGAGGGGAGATCGCCGGCCCGACCCGCCGGGATCTGCGTATCGGTCCCCACGTGGATCTTGCCGCGCAGAAACGTCCCGGCGGTGATGACCACGGCGCGTGCGGAGAAACGGCGGCCATCGGTCGTCTCGACCCCGCACACGCTGTGCCCTTCTAGCAGGAGTCGCGCGACCATCCCTTGGGTGATGTCCAGACGCTCCAGCCGCTCGAGCAGGTGCCGCACGGCGCGTCGGTACAACGCCCGGTCGCACTGCGCGCGCGGCGCCCAGACCGCCGGCCCCTTCGAGCGGTTGAGCATCCGAAACTGAATGGTGGCCAGGTCGGCCGCGCGGCCCATGATGCCGCCCAGGGCGTCCACTTCCCGGACGACGGTGCCCTTGGCGATCCCGCCGATTGCGGGGTTGCAGGACATCTGGCCGATGGTATCGAGGTTCGCCGTCAGGAGGAGGGTCGAGGCACCGAGCCGGGCGGACAGGGCCGCGGCTTCGGTGCCGGCGTGACCGCCGCCGACGACGAGAACGTCGTAGTCGAAAGGCATGAGCGGAACCTAGTAACCCGGAAGGCTGGTGACTAGGCGAGACGGGTAGGCGGGTAGACGGGTAGCAGTTGGTTGAGTCTAGGGACGAGGTTGTCTCGCGGCGCTCTCGCCAATCTTGCGGAGCAATCCGTATAGTGTCTTGCTCGTTTCGGTGGCGAGGGCCTCGAGCCGGCCGTATTCCGCAGGCTGAAGGTATCCCACGTCCCTGGCCATCTCGATGATCGTTTCGACTCCCGCGAGTGATCCGCGCGCGATGTCGAGGCTCCGGCGGTATTCGCGGCTGCCACGTTTCGCGCTCCCCTCCGCGATATTGAGCGGAACGCTATAGGCTGACCGGCGCAGCTGATCTCCCAGTCCCGATTGCTCGTGCTCGGGGAACTCGCGTGTCGCTTTCACGCACTCCACAGCAAGGCGTTGTGCATGTTGCCAAGCCTTGAGATTGCGATACGGTGGCATGTGGAGAGTGTAAGGAGAATGGGAAAAGGATCCGGCATCGTTTTCACGCGAGCCGGACCCCCGCTACGCACCAGTCGCTACCGACCGCTACCCGCCTCGCCGTCTACCCGTCTTTGCCTATGCGGCTCTGACCCACCTGACCAATTCCTTCAGATTCGGCCGCTTTCCCGTCATCAAGATCCCTACGCGGTACACCCGGGCCGCGATCCACGTCACGAACAGCACCGTCGCGAGCAGGATGGCTAGCGACGCGACGAGCTCGACAATCGGAATCGGGGTCGCCCCCCAGCGTACGGGCGTCGCGATCGGTGACCAGAAGGGAATCAGCGTCATCCACACCGCGAGCGGGCTGTTGGGATCGTTGAGGAGTGTGAAAAAGGATATGTAGGGAACCATCAGCAGCAGCTGCACCGGCACCTGAGCCTGTCGGGCCTCGGATTCGGTGCTCGACATCGCTCCCACAGCCGCGTAGATGGCGGCGTAGAGAAAGTAGCCCAGCAGGAAATACACCGCGAAGATCAGCAAGGTGGCGGTCGGGAGCTGAGGGAATTGGAATCCTGCTGTCGTGCCAGCAGTCACGCCACCTCCCACCCCTTGCCGGAACCCAGAGAGGAGTTTGGCCGAGGTAATCCAGATCGCGATCTGCACCAACCCGACAGCCCCGGCGCCGACGACCTTTCCCACCATCAGTTGGAAAGGCCGGAGCGATGAGATGAGCACCTCCACGACCCGAGTCGTCTTTTCTTCCAGCACCGAGCTCATCACATTCACGCCGTACACCAGAATGGCCACGAAGAGCAGGATGGCCATGCCGAAGCCCGTGAAGAACGCCTGGGACCCGCTCTCTCCGGTGAGTTTGCGGCCGGAGATCTTGTTCGTTGCGAGCCGAACGGGGATCTCCGCCTGCTGTACGACGAGCGTATCGATGCCCCGACGTTCCAGTCGTGCGGCGAAGATGAGGCGCCGCAGTGTGTTCTCCAGCTGCTCCATGTCGCTGAGGGAGGAGACGTTCGACCCGCGGTACTCGGCCGTCCCATGCTCGAGCGTGCTATCGCTGATGAGCAGGAAGCCGTCCAGTCGCTTGTCGACGACTTCACCGAACAGAGAATCACCTACGCCGGCGCGCGCCTCCACCCGGCGCAGATGAAACCGCGGAACGGCCGCGCCCAGCTGGGCCACCACGTACTGGCCGAAGGCCGTACTGGTCGCGTCGACCACGTCGATGTGCCGTTCGCCACCCGCTCGTCCCGCCAGCAGTATCTGAAACGCGATGATGCCGATCATCAGGACCGGCCCGAGAATGGTCCCGATCCAGAACCATTTCGTCCTCACCCGCTCGATGAACTCGCGCCGAATGACCGCCCACACCTTACGCACGAGGTGCCTCCTCGGGCTGCGCGAGGGGGTGCGCCGCGTCAGGCCCCACGAGGTCGATGAAGATCTTGTTGAGCGATGGCTCCATGAT
>JBGPIW010000431.1:0-2926 GCA_041485045.1 Gemmatimonadota bacterium
CGCCGCAGGAACCCGGACAACCCGCCTTCCTGCCGCAGCGTCGGGAGGCGATCGTTGCGGCCCGTGAGGATCTTCCACGGATACCCCTGGTGTCCGACATCCCATACGATCTTGTCGCGCGGGGAGTCAAATACGTGGCACAGCGCCACCGTCAGCTCGACCACGCCGAGCCCGGCGCCGATATGCCCGCCGGTCTGCGACACCACGTCGATGAGACGCTGGCGCACCTCATCCGCCAGCGGCTGCAACTGTTCCTTCGGGAGTCGTTTGACGTCTCCCGGATCGCGGATCGTGTCGAGCAGGGCCACGGTCAGTTGGGTCGGGTCACGATGTAGTGCGCCAGTGCCACGAGTGTAGGGGAAACTAACGCCGCCTGGCGCAGCCGGTCTACCGCCTGGGCCGCCAGCCGCTCAGCCTCGGCGCGCGCCGCGCCAACACCCAGCACCGAAACGAAGGTGGATTTGGCCAGCGCCGCGTCCCTGCCGGCGGTCTTCCCCAGCTGGGCGGAGGTTGCCGTCGCGTCGAGGACGTCGTCCGCGATCTGGAACGCGAGTCCAATCGCTTCCCCGTAGGCCCGCAGCGCCGCCAGGTGCTCGCTCGGCGCGGCGCCGTCGGTGGCGAGACCGCCGATGACGCACGCGGCGGCGATCAGTGCTCCGGTCTTGCGCTGGTGCACCTCCCGCAGCGCATCGAGCGGGATGCGCCGGCCTTCCGCTTCGAGGTCGAGCACCTGCCCGCCGATCATGCCGCCGGCCCCGGCGTCGCGGAACAGCTCCAGCGCGACGGCCCGGCCCCGATCCGGAGGAAGATCCAGCGCATCGAGCCCCGAAACGAGCACGCGGGCTGCCAACCCGACCATGTGGAATCCAGCGCTCGTCGCCGCCGCCACATCGAAGGCCCGGTGCACCGTGGGCCGCCCGCGACGCAGATCGTCGTTGTCCATGCAGGGGAGATCGTCGTGGATCAGTGAGTAGGCGTGCACGACTTCGACCGCGGCTGCGAGCTCGGCGATGCCGTCGGAGCCCGCGTTCCCTCCCATCGCTTCGTAGGCGGCGAACACGAGCGTCGGCCGGAGTCGCTTGCCTTCACTCAACACGCTGTAGCGGACGGCGGCAGGCACCGGCGCCGGCCAGAACGCCTCCGCGCGGGTGCACCATTGCTCCAGAACGGCATCGACCCGCACCCGGGTGTCGGCCAGGTATGCGTCCAGCGCCCGGTCAGCGATCGAGGTCTTCAAGCCGCAGCTTCCCGCCCTGGTCGGCGATCACCTGCCGAACCCGCAGCTCGGCTGCGCCGAGCCGTTCGCGGGCTCCCCGCAGCCGTTGCACTCCCTCCTCGAACAGCCGCAACGCCTCGTCCAAGTCCAGCTCCTCGGCTTCGAGCCGCCGTACGATCTCCTCCAGCCGCTCGAGATCCTGGGCAAACCCGCCGGCCGCCTCCGCCATCACGCGCCGCCCACGCGCGCGGCGATCTCCCCATCACGCACCCGCAGCCGGAACGCCTCACCCGGCGTGAACTGGGCGACGCGACGCAGCACCACGCCGGATGTATCCCGGGCCACGGCGTAGCCTCGCTCCAGCACCTTCAGCGGTGAGAGCGCCTCGAGCCGAGCGCCCCCCTCGGACAATCGGGCGTGCGATCGCTCCAGCTGCCGCTCGATGCACACGGCGATCCGGTCACCGGCCCGCTCGAGCCGTTCCCCCGCGTGACGGGTCGGCGCGAGCAGGGCGCGCGCGAGCACGCGGGATAACCGGTCGAGCCGGTCCAGCAGCTCCTCCCGGTCGGGGGTCGCCGCGGCCGCGGCGGCCGACGGGGTCGGCGCCCGCACGTCGGCGACCAGGTCACACAACGTCACGTCGGTCTCGTGGCCCACCGCCGAAATCACGGGCACCGGAACGGCGGCCACGGCGCGCGCCACGCGCTCGCTGTTGAAGGTCCAGAGATCCTCCTTCGATCCGCCGCCGCGCCCCACGATGGCGACGTCCAACCCCGGCAGCCGCGCCAACAGCGCCAGCGCCGCGCACACCTCTCGCTCCGCGCCGTCCCCCTGCACCCGTGTCGGCACGAGCACCACGTCCGCTCCGGGCCAGCGGCGCTCCAGGACGGCGACGATGTCGCGCAACGCTGCGCCGTCGGGACTCGTCACGACGGCGATCCGACGGGGAAACGGCGGCACCGGCCGCTTGCGGGCCGGGTCGAGCAGTCCATCGCGCGTCAGCGCCGCCTTCGCCTTCTCGAACGCCACCTGCCACAGGCCGCCCGCTTCGGTCGAGAGGACGTGACGGACCGTCAAACGGAACTCCCCCCGTTCTTCCCACACGGTGGGCGTTCCGAACGCGAACACCTGCATCCCGTCGGCAGGAGGCGCGGGGACGCGCTGGTTGTCGCGCGACCACATCACGCAGCGCAGCTGTGCCACCCGGTCGCGCAGGGTGAAATACCAGTGACCGCTCCCGTAGGCCTTGAAGCCGGAGACCTCGCCCTGCACCCACAGCGGCGGCAGACTGCCTTCGACGACCGCACGCGCTCGCCGCGTCACCTCGGCGACGGTCCACGCTCCTTCGGGCGAGAAGGCCGCGAACTGGTCTAGGGGCGAGCCCACTGACGCGCGGCCTGGACTGTGTTGACGAGGAGCATCGTGATGGTCATGGGGCCCACCCCGCCGGGCACGGGGGTAATCGCCGACGCTATCTGCGCCACCTCGTCGAACTTCACGTCGCCCACGAGGCGGTACCCCTTCTTCGCGGCGGGGTCATCGACACGGTTGACTCCGACATCGATGACCACGGCCCCCGGCCGGACCATGGCGCCGGTGACGAATTCGGGTTTGCCCATCGCGACGATGAGGATGTCGGCCTCACGCGTCACCGCCCCGATATTGCGGGTGCGTGAGTGACAGACCGTCACGGTCGCGTTGCCGCCGGGC
>JBGPIW010000432.1:0-2921 GCA_041485045.1 Gemmatimonadota bacterium
ACGCGCTGGTGCTGTTCGGCGTCACAGGCGACCTCGCGCACAAGATGATCTTCCCGGCGCTGTACGCGATGGCGAAGCGCGGGGTGCTCCAAGTGCCGGTCATCGGCGTCGCCAGCTCATCGTGGACTCTGAAGCAGCTGCACGAGCGCGCCACGGACGCGATCCGCGAGACCGGCGGGATCGACGACCGGCGAGCGCTGCGCCATCTCTTATCGTTGCTCCGCTACGTCAGCGGCAACTACAACGATCCGGGGACCTTCACCGCGCTGAAACAGGCGTTGGGCCGCGCCAAGCGGCCGGCGCACTACCTCGCGATCCCGCCGGTGTTGTTCGAGACGGTGATCAAGAGTCTGGGCGCCGCTGGGCTTGCCGACCACGCGCGCGTCATCGTCGAGAAGCCGTTCGGGCGCGACCTGGCCTCGGCGCGGGAGCTCAATCGGGTGGCGCGGTCGGTGTTTCCGGAAGATGCGATTTTCCGGATCGATCACTTCCTGGGCAAGGAAGCGATCATGAACATCCTCTATTTCCGCTTCGCCAATTCGTTTCTGGAGCCGATCTGGAACCGCAACTACGTGGCCAGCATCCAGATCACCCTGTCTGAGAATTTCGGCGTGAACGGGCGCGGCGCGTTCTATGAGACGGTCGGCTGCCTGCGGGACGTGGTCCAGAACCACCTGTTCCAGATCGTTTCGTTGCTGGCGATGGAGCCACCGTCTTACCGGGGTTTTGGCGCGGTACACAGCGAAAAGGCGGCGGTATTCCAAGCGATGCGCCCGCTCAAGACCGCCGATCTGGTGCGCGGCCAGTATGCCGGGTACCGCAAGGAGCCGGAGGTGGCGCGAACTTCGGATGTCGAGACGTTCTGCGCGCTGCGGCTGTTCATCGATTCGTGGCGCTGGGCGGGCGTGCCCTGGTACCTGCGGTCCGGCAAGCTGCTGCCCGAGAAGGCCGCCGAGGTGCTGGTCCAGCTCAAGCCGCCACCGCAGCAGCTCTTCGCCGACTCGGCGCCGAAGACCGGGCGCGCCAATTATCTGCGCTTCCGCCTCGCGCCCAACTCCGCAGTGGCATTGGCCGCGCGCGTCAAGAGCGCCGGGAAGGAGTTCGTGGGCGAGCAGGGCGAGCTGTATCTGGTAGAGGAACAGCCGGGCGAGGAGGCGCCCTACGAGCGCCTGTTGAGCGATGCCATGGCCGGCGACGGAGCGCTGTTCACCCGTGAGGACGCCGTGGAGGCCGCGTGGTCCGTGGTCGATCGCGTTCTGAAGACGCACCGCCCGGTTCGGGCTTACAAGCCAGGGACGTGGGGGCCGAAGGAAGCGGACGCGCTCATCGCGGCGGACGGCGGCTGGCGCAATCCCCTAGTCCAATGAGGAGCGCGCGTGACCGCCGCGAGCTATCCGTCGTGCTGATGACGACGACTCCCCCGGAGAACCGATGTGCCTCTATTATTACGGGGAGGTACGGAACCTCGGAGATCTGTGAATCGAGAATCACAAGGGGGCTGATCGACATGACCCGCCCGTGGGTGCGATACCGGATCGCCGTCGTCCTGGCCGCGATGGCCTGCGCCGGCTCCACGTCCCAACGCGTCCTGGTCCCGCCGCAGCTCGATCTGGTTCCGTACGGCAGCGTGGGGGTGGTCACGTTCACGGTCGAGAACGGAAAAGGCGGACTGAGTGCCTTCGTCACGCAGCGCTTCGAGGAGTACGTGCTCGCGGCGCAGAAGGGCATCGAGGTGCAGGAATTCACAACGGCCGACTCGGGAGCCGCGCTCGGCGGGGCGCGGGGTGTCCCCGTGGTATTCCTGGGACATCTCAAGGTGTCCCGCGTGAAGCCGCGGGGGGGTCTGTTGGGACTGACTGCGGCGCGTGTACGGGCGACGGTCTCCGCGGAATTGTCAGTGGAGCTGCGCTCCACCAAGACCGGCGGCGTCCTGTGGCGCAGCAGCGCGGCGGCCACCGAGCAGGTCGGTGAGCTGGCGATCGTGGGGGGCGTGCCCGAGTTCTCCGCACGCGATCCCAACGAGGCGTACGGGCGCCTGGTCCATCACCTCGTCTACGCGGTCACCTGGGACGTGCGCTCGACCTGGGTGAGGCAGTAGCGGCGCACGAAGGTCGAGCGACCTCGTGCGCCGCCACCGACGGTCAGCGCGAGCTCGCCTTGCGGCTCGGATCGTCCTGCGGATTGACGTAGGTCAGCGCGAACGGCCCCATCGCATGGACCTGAACGATCGTGCGCCCCTTGGCCACAGCCCAGTGGTGCATGTTCGCACCCGGGGTGACGAACCCCCCGGCCGGCAGCGTCGTGGCACGCGCCAGATCGACCGAGTCGCCCATGCCGATCAGGAACGTGCCGCTGATGACCGTCACGGACTCATCCGTCGGATGGAAATGCGGCGCGATACGGTAGCCGTCCGGCATCTCGAGCCGCACCGTGAACAAGCCTGTCCCACCCGGGTCTCCCTGCAGCACGGCCATCCGTGCGCCGGGTGCGAAGACGGCGGGCGCGGGGCCCCACGTGAGGGCGGGAGCCTGAGCCCGGGCCGCGGCGGGCAGGACGAGCACGGCGAGCGCGGCGATGGCGAAACGGGAACGCATGGTTGAACTCCATTGAGGAAAGGACGGATACGCTGCGAGGATGAGGAGGCTAGCGAGATTCCCGCGACGGCGCTTCGCCCGGGAGAGCCATGGATGGAATGAAGTGCGTGGCCCGTTCGGGCCACGGTATGGAGGTCGCTAGAGCAGGCCTTCGAGTGCGGCGTACGCCACAGCGGCGGCGCGCGATGGCAAGCCCAGCTTGGTGAGCAGGTTAGCGACGTGGCGCTTGACGGTGTGGTCGCTCAGCCGGAGGCGTACCGCGATTTCGGGATTGCTCAGTCCCTGGGCGACGAGTCGCAGGATTTCGAGCTGGCGTCCGGTGAGCGG
>JBGPIW010000433.1:0-2902 GCA_041485045.1 Gemmatimonadota bacterium
AGTCGGATCTGCGTAACCTGGTCACCGCCGAAGAGGCCTATTTCGCCGATTCGGTGAAGTACTCGACCACCATCTGTTCGACCACCTGCTCCAACGGGGTGAACTTCTCTCCGACCACGGGCAACTACCTCGCGGCCCCGGGGTTGACGGCGGATGGCTGGACAGCGACGATCACCAATCAGAACACGACCAAGAACTGCGCGATCTACCTCGGCAGCACGTCGCTCGCACCGGCGAACAAAGAAGGCGAACCGAAGTGCCAGTAACGTTTCAAGCATGACGGCAGGAGAAAGAACGGCGGGGACTTCCCCGCCGTTCTTGTTCCTGCGCCCCGCAATGACGCCCCGGTGAAGCCTTCCCTCCGGACGGTCCTCCTCGCTCAGCTGGCCTTTCTCGCGGCGACGGCTCTCATCCTCGGCGTCGCAACGAGTATGCTGGCTACCGCCCTGGCGCCCGATCAGGTGTTTCCCCTCGTGCTGGCGCTGGTAGTGCTGGACATCGCCATCTTCATCGCGTTCGGCGCCTACCTGGTCACCCGCCTGGTACTCAAGCCGTTGCGGCGCCTCATGGGTGCCGCCGACGCGGTCATCGCGGGGGGCTTGGACGCGAGAGCGCCGGACGCCGAAACCGACGATTTCACGCAGCTCGCCGGCCGGTTCAATCGGATGACGGACCACCTGCTCGATGCCCAGGGACAGCTCGTACGCGCCGAGAAGCTCGCCACCGTCGGGCGGCTCGCGGCCGGCATCGCCCATGAGATCGGCAATCCACTGGGGGGAGCCTCCACCTACGTCGAGGTGCTGCGGCGCCGCGGGGGGGAGCGGGAGGTCATCGAGGCGCTGGCCCGCGAGCTCGATCGCATCGACCGTATCGTGCGCAGCCTGCTGGACTACGCGCGGCCGCACGAGGAGGCGCTGCAGCCGGTGGAAGTGACGGTGGTCCTCACAGCGGCCTTCGAGCTGCTCCAGGCGCAGGGTGCACTGCGCTCGTTGCGGGCGACCCTGGACCTGCCGAAAACCCTGCCGCGGGTCCTCGGCCGGGCGCACCTGCTGGAGCAGGCGGTCGTGAATCTCATGCTGAACGCCGTCGCGGCCGCGCCGGAGGGAGTACTGGTCGTGGGCGCGCGGGCTTGGCGCTACGAGGCCGCGCGCGTCGAGACACGGCGCGCGACCGATTCGGCCGACTCCATTTTCCCGCGGTCTCCGGAACGGCGGCCGACCCGCGGCGAGATCGCCCCCGGGGCGCTCGGCGTCTTGATCTTCGTCGCCGACTCGGGGGCGGGCGTGCCACCCGCCGACCGGGAGAAGGTGTTCGAGCCGTTCTTCACCACCAAGGAACCGGGCCGCGGCACGGGGCTGGGCCTGGCGATCGTCGCCCGCGCGGTGTTCGATATGGGCGGCGTCGTGTGGCTCGAGCGGGCGCGCGAGGGCGGCGCCGCCTTCAAGTTGTTCTTCCCGGCGGCCGCATGAGCCGCGTCCTGATCGTAGACGATGAGCCGGGGCTGCGCCAATCGCTGGGGCTGCTCCTCGGGGACGCGGGCTACGAGGTGGCCTCCGAAAGCGACGGGCGCCGTGCCCTGGAGCGGGCGACCACGGAACCGTTCGATCTGGTGCTGTGCGACGTCCGGATGCCCCAGCTCTCCGGCCTGGAATTCCTGCGGGCCTATCGCGACCGGGGCGGCACGGCGCTGGTCATCATGATGAGCGCGTATGGGGGCGAAGACGCGGCGCTCGCCGCGATGAAAGAGGGGGCGTACGACTATGTCCCCAAGCCGTTCCGCCCGGACGAAGTCGTGCTGGCGTTGCGCAAGGCCGAAGAGCGTGAGCGGTTGCGCCGCACCGTGGCGGGGTTACGCGCGCAGCTCGAGAGCGGCCCCGATGCTCGGGCGATGGTGGCCTCGAGTCCCGCTATGCAGGCGGCGCTCGATATCGTTGCGCGCGTCGCGGAGCACCCGACCACCGTGCTCATCACGGGCGAGAGCGGCACGGGCAAAGAGGTCATCGCGCGCGCCATTCACCGCGCCAGCCCGCGCGCGGGCGCTGCGTTCATCGGCATCAATTGCGCCGCGATCCCCGAGAGTCTGCTCGAGTCGGAGCTGTTCGGGCACACGCGGGGAGCGTTCACCGGCGCGAGCGCCGACAAAGCCGGGCTGTTCGAGCAGGCCGACGGCGGCACGTTGTTGCTGGACGAGATCGGCGAGCTCCCCTTCGGGCTGCAAGCGAAGCTGCTCCGCGTGCTGCAGGAGAGCGAGATCCGCCGTGTGGGGGATCATCGCACGCGACGGGTGAACGTCCGGGTCCTCGCCGCGACGGCGCGCGACCTCCAAGCCGACGTGCGCGACGGCCGGTTTCGGGAAGACCTCTTTTACCGCCTGCACGTGGTCGCCATTCACCTGCCCCCACTGCGCGGGCGGCGCGAGGATGTGGCGCCGCTGGCGCGACTGTTTACCGCCCGACTGGGCTCCCGTTTCGGCGCCCCTGTGGAGCTCTCCGATGCGGCGCTTGAATGGCTCGAGAGCCAGCCGTGGCCCGGCAACGTGCGGGAGCTGGAGAACGCCATCGAGCGTGCCGCGATTCTCTCCGGAAAACGACGATTGGAGCCCGGTGACTTCGAGGCGACTCGACGAGCCTCCGCACCGGGGGAGGGGATGAAACGCGACGGTGCAGAGTCGCTGCGAAACGTCGTCGAGGACGCCGAGCGGCAGGCGATCCGCGCCGCCCTCGAGGCCGCTGCCGGAAACCGCCGTGCCGCCGCGCGACGTCTGGGTGTGAGCTTGAGAACTTTGTTCTACAAGATCCAGCGCTACGGCCTCGAGTAGTGCAGATTTCTGCACTCCGCGCCGAAGTTTGCACGACATACAGCCACACGTGTCCATGTAAATACCTTTGTTACAATCAGTTAC
>JBGPIW010000434.1:0-2899 GCA_041485045.1 Gemmatimonadota bacterium
CCTCGACCACCGGCTGCTCGGGGTCGATCGGCGTCGAGATCTGCCCATAACGGTCGTGCGCCTTGAAATCATAGAAGCTGGAGTCGTACCAGTAGCCGGCCTCCGATAGGTAGTCGAGCACGCCGTCGCTGATCGAGAACATCGGCGCACGGATGCCCCACACGCGTGCTCCGGTGAGCTGCTCCAGAGTGTCCCGCGCGCGCCCCAAGTCCTCGGCCAGTGCCTGGCGGGACAGGCCATACAGGCGTTGGTGCGTGTCGCTGTGGCTCGCGACCTCGTGGCCTTCCGCTATCATGCGTCGTACCAACGCCGGGTAGCGACGGGCGACCCACCCCAGGACGAAGCAGGTCGCCTGGGCGCCGGCGGCGGCCAGGGCATCGAGCATCTCGTGGGTGTTGCGCTCCACCCGGGCTTCGAGCCGGTCCCAATCGTTGGTGGGGAGCGCCCCCTTCACGTTCTCCGCGTGAAACCACTCCTCGACGTCGAACGACGCGAGGAATCGCGGCACGGCAGGCGTCACAGCATCCGCCGGCCCATGGCCCGCAACTGGGCCACGTCCGCGGGAGTGGGGAACTTGAAGTAGCGCTTCTGGGACATGTCCACGGGGACGGGTGTGGGCCATTCGGGCGTGCCGAGCCGCGCCAGCAATCGGGCGACTTCACGGCCGGCGACGGTTTTCGCTTGGGCAGAGAGGTCGAATTGCGTGGTGTCCGGCCCGATGGGCACACGGAACTCCGCCACGACCTCTCCCGCGTCCAGCTTCTCGGCCATGGTGTGCACGGTGATCGTGACTTCGGGCTCGCCGTGCAACAACGCCCAGAAGGTCGGCATCATGCCCCGATACAGCGGCAGTTTGCCGTTGTGGATGTTGATGGACTGCGGGGCCGCCCGCAGCGCGGCCGCGCGGAAGATCTCCGGCGCCGATACCGACAGCAGGACATCTACGTGCCGCTCCCCCAGCGTGCGCAGGTACGCCTCGTCATTGATGCTGGCGAGTGGACGGACCGGGACCCCGGCGCGCTTCGCCAGCGTTTCGACGGTCCGCGCCTGCCCGAAACGATCGGCCAGGCGGGCCCACGCGTAGCGGGTGAGGAGGCGGAAGAGGTCAACCGTTCCGTAGAGCTTCCAGAAGCGCTTGAGCAGTGCGGGACGCGACTCGTTGAAGTTGCGCAAGAGCACGATTTCGAGCAGTCGTACGCGGCTGCCCGCGGATTCCGCCAGAAATGCTTCGAAGAAACGGCCCGTGAAAAACGGATCGTCCTGGGTCACGGCCACGACGGTCACGGGGCGGGGAGGCATGCGAACGCGGGCTCCGGAAATGGGGTTCGGCCCGCCCGCGACCGTCGGTCGCGGGCCTGGCGAGCCAATGTACATGATGGGATTCAGGGTGCGAAATGCCGAGGGGCGCCGAAGCGCCCCTCGTGGCGGACCGGCTTGCCCGTCATTCCGCTCACCAGCCGCCTTTGCGAAGCACCACCACCGGAACCGTACGGAGCATGATCTTCAGGTCCTCGGTGAACGACTGCCGCCCGATGTACTCGAGGTCGAGGCTCACCTTGCGGCGCACGTCTTCGATGGAGGCGTCGTAGTGGTGGTTGATCTGAGCCCACCCGGTGATCCCCGGGCGGACCTTGTGGCGCAGCTTGTAGCTCGTGATCTGCTGCTGCAGATCGGTCACGATGCCGGGCTGCTCCGGTCGCGGGCCGACCATGTTCATGTCGCCCAGGAGCACGTTGAGCAGTTGGGGCAGCTCGTCAAGACGGTACTTCCGCAGCACACGGCCCACCGGCGTGATCCGCGGGTCGTCGCGACGCGCCCAGACCTGCTCCGCCTTCTGCTGCACGTACATGGTGCGGAACTTGTAGATCCGGAACGGCTTGCCCCCCAGGTCGAGCTGGCGCCGGCCGTTGCCGGTAACCTTCGGGTCCCGCCGGTCCAACCCGACCCGCGTCTGCATGAACAGTACGGGGCCGGTCGACGTGAGCCTGATCAGCAGGGCAACCACGGCCATCACCGGAGCGGCGATCACGAGTCCGGCCAGGGCAACGGCCACGTTCAACGCCCGGCGGGCGCCCTCGGTGCGGGGCTGGGACGGACCCAACCCGCGGACCAGAGCGACTGGCGGTGGAACGGTGAACCTTTCAGCGAGGTTCGAGGCGGTCATGGCGCTTTTTGGATCCCGGTCTCTGGGTAGTTGTGTCGCGAGCTAACGGGGCCATCTCGGCCCCCCGGCCGGGAACTAGCAAGCACCGTGCGCGGCGGTGCCGACTTCGACCTGTCACATAAGCCATTGTACAAGAATAAGTTACAATGTCGTTACAAATCCGATGGCGGATGGTGACGAATGACCCCTGTAGCGGGGCTCCGCTAGTTGTGGGAGTGATGCCACAAAAAACGAAGGGGAGCCGACGGCTCCCCTTCGACCCAGCGCCAACGACAGCGGGTCCGTCACTCGGTCGCGGCCGCGAGGAGATTCCGCTCCAGCCCGTGGCGCTCCATCAAGCGGTAGAGCGTCGTACGATCCACGCCCGCGATCCGCGCCGCCTTGGACATGTTGCCGCCCGCCTGCTGAACGAGACGCGTGAGGTAACGCCGCTCGAACGCCGACAGCAGACGCTCCCGCGCCGCGTGGTAGCTCTCTCCCGGCGGACCTTCCACCTCCAGCGCCGGCGCGGCCTCCGGGGCCGCGGTGGCGGCGGCGGCCGCTTTCTGCTCTCCGATGAACGGGATGTCCTCGGGCTGGATGTCGACGCCGGGCTCGAGCAGCACGACGGCGTGTTCGACGACGTTCTGCAGCTCGCGCACGTTCCCCGGCCACGCGTGACTCGCCAGCGCGCGCAGGGCCACGGCGCTCCAGGTGGGCAGCGGTTGCGACGCGTCGCGGTGGCGCTTCCAGTAG
>JBGPIW010000435.1:0-2896 GCA_041485045.1 Gemmatimonadota bacterium
ACCCAGGTGCTCCGCAAGGAGATTACCTACGTGGCCGTTCCGCTCGCGTCGGTCGAGCCGTCCGCGCCCTGGGTCGATCGGACGATGCACGACTACAGCGCCGCCTACGCCGCGAACTGGGGCGACTACACCAGCGGCCTCGTCGAGAAGATCACCGGTAAGAAGGCACGCAGCTTCGACGCCTTCGCGCGCGAGGTCCTGGCGCCGACGCTGCTGTAGCGAGGTCGCACTCGCCACACCCTACTTCTCTGCCCATTCCAAGAAGGTGGTTAGGATGCGCTTGAGCTGGCGCGGACCACCTACGCCGTGAAAGGATCCGTCCTCAAGCCAGCAGCGAATCCAATCAGATTCCGGCTCAAGATCGGAAATCTCAGCGAACGAGCGCCCCTCAAGACTGGTCCTGCGGAGGTGGATTCGAACGCTCCAGCCGGGTTTGTCGAGTGTCTCAATGGTTACGCTGGCGCCGAGCTCCCAGTCGCCGACGCGATGTAGGTGATGCCAGCTCTGTAAACGTGCGAGAAGGTCGGGCATGGAATGGATGTCGGGGCGCCGTCTAACGGACAGCGGGTCCACGTCAGGTGCCGCCCGAGTCCGAGGTGCGGCGGGGACCGCTCACCCCCGGGAGGGCGCCCGACATCCTGAACGCATGCCTCACGAGCAGCGGGTGCTGGAACAGACCCAATCTGAGGGTCAGTCCCGTCCAGCAAGCCAGGCCTACAGCCCCAACCGATTGGAGACGCTCCTTCCAGGTGGGCCTCCCCAGCGCCGCATGAAGCCGCTCCTGGAGCTGGCCGATCCAACGCCGTACCTGTGCCGTCGGTCCAAACAGCCTGCCCGCCAGGAACAGGGGGTACGCTTTCCTGAGGTCGGCCGCGATCCGCTCCGCCTTGGCGCGGAGGAACGCACTCGGGGACTCCCGGAGCTTGAGGTATCCCTCCAGCCATCGCTCCACCGAACGGTGCAGGACCGGTCCCAACCTCCGGAAATCCTCCTGGAAGCAACGCTGTTGGGCAGCCTCGATCTGGTCGGGCGTCATTGACGGATGGCTGACCATGGCATAGAACCCGCTTCCTCGGCGATAGAACCGTTCCGGATTCTCGGCCACCTCTGGAAGCAGTGTCCCCTCCCGGACGACTTGGTCGTAGAAGGGAGTGCCGGGACACGGGCCGTAAATCAGGAATTGTGACAGCACCGGTCGCAACGCGAGGAGGCCCGACAGCTCCTCTTCGATGATCTCGGGTGTCTGGTAGGGGAAGCCTACGATCATGGAGGCGAGGATGGTGATTCCGTGCTCGCGGTACTCCCGGAAGATCTCTTCGACCGGCCGGCCCTTCTGTTTTGCATAGCCTGACCGCGTTCCCTCGTAGCCGATCCACATCCCATCGATCCCCATCTCGAGAATCTCGGTCACCGTGTACTGACTCAGGGCCCGGACGCTGGCGAAAACGAAAATGGAGAGCGGCTTTCCACCTTGGAGCACACATTCCCGAAATTCCATCGCTCGGCGACGGTTCAGCAGAAAGTCCTCGTCCAGGATGAGGATGGAGAGTTGGGGATCGACCTCGAGGTAGCGTTCGACTACCTGGTAGAGGTCGGCCCCCGTGGGAAGCAGGCGGATGTGCTTGCGCTTGAAGAAATATGAGGTGCAGCAGAAGTCGCACCCGTTTGGACATCCCAGGCCACCGAACACGATCCCGGTCCGCGAGACCTCCTTCCCGAACACCCGGAGCGGGTTGATGATCAGCGGGTGGCGGTACGGCATCCGGATCTCGGGTTCGCCCAAGAGGCGCCGCATGAACCCGACTCCCTCCTCGCGGCAGATATGGTCGCCGTAGGGGCGAAGCATCTCGTCCGGCGCCACTGTCCCGTATCCGCCCAGCACGATCTGGGACTCCGGCGAGTATTTCCGGACCAGCGCGATGACCTCCTTCATGCGATGGTAGGTCGCCAGGACGAACGAGACACCCACGACCGCGTACCCGCGCCTCAGCTCGCGGACGAGCTCCGCGCGGGAGGGATACTGAAGCACGACAGCGGGGACCTCGAGGTTCTCGGCGATGTATTCCAGTGAGAACTGGATATGGTGAGAACGAGGGCTGAACAGACCCTGAGATCGGGTCACTTGCTCGTGAAGTAGCTCGTACCCGACGCTCGGGGAATCGCCGTAGCGAACCCCCAGGGGACGGCAGACGCTCGTGAGCAGGACTTCTTGCGTCAAGCAGACCTGCGGAGTTTCCATTCCATGGTGACAAACCGAACGAGTGGCCGCATTACGGCTCGATGCCGGTGGTGGCGAAGGAGTGGGAAGCCTGACCGACCAAACTTTGACCAATAACGCCGAGAGGGATTAAGGAATGGTGAAGAACTTGTGAACTGATCTTCCTTCGCGAGGAGCTGAACGCAGCGGGGTTGCTGACGCCGGCGGGCCTGGCGGCCGCCCCGACCGAGAACACATACGCGCCGAAGCCGAGCATTCCCGAGCTGCCGAGTTACATCGGAAAGGCGATCAAATCCAACCCCGAGGCGTGGAGTTTTTTTCAGAAGCTGCCGCGAAGGGAGCGCCGCAACTTCGTCGTCTGGATCCACATCGCGAAGCGACCTGAGACTGGCGAGCGGCGCATCCGCGAATCCATCGCGCTGCTTGCGGCGGGCAGGAAGCTCGGCCTGAAGTAGGCGCGGCGGTTGGACCTAGATCAGGTCAAGGCGCATACTTCACCAACTTGGCCGGAAATCGAGCCCGGGACCGCTGGTCAGCGGTTGTAGGCCGGTGCCGTCCGCATCGATGATAAAGAGGTCGAAGTCATAGTCGAAGTCGTGGGCGAAGAGCGGATAATCGCAAATGAAAGCAGTTCGCTACGAAGAATTCGAAGGTCCGCTTCGTCTGGTCGACGTCGCT
>JBGPIW010000436.1:0-2891 GCA_041485045.1 Gemmatimonadota bacterium
GGTTCGGTCGTACCGGAGCGCACTACTGGGGGTTCCAGAACTGGGGCGTCGTCCCCGACATCGTCACGATGGCGAAAGGCATCGGCAATGGGCTGCCGCTGGCCGCGGTCACCACGCGCCGCGACATCGCCGAGAAGCTGACCCAGCGGATCCACTTCAACACCTACGGCGGCAACCCCGTCTCCATGGCCGCCGGGCTCGCTGTGCTCGAGGTGATCGACGAGGAGCAGCTGCAGGAGAATGCCCGCATCGTCGGAGGACGCTTCAAGGCGGGCCTCCAGGAGTTGGCCACGCGTCACCGTCTGATCGGCGACGTGCGCGGGATGGGACTCATGCTGGGGGTCGAGCTGGTGCGCGACCGGCAGACCAAAGAGCCCGCCAAGGAAGAAACGCTTGCGGTCATGGAGCACGCCCGTGAGCTGGGTGTGTTGATCGGCAAGGGCGGGTTGTACGGCAACGTGCTGCGGATCAAGCCGCCGCTGTGCATCACGGCGGCGGACGTGGATTTCGCGCTCGACGCGTTGGACCGCGCGCTGGCCGAGGTCGCGCCCTAGCTCGAGAAGCCGATCCCCAGGCGGTCGAGCATCCGCAGTAGTACGCCGGGCTCGGCACCCGCGTCCACGCGCCGCAACGCCCGGGTGACCGCTCCCACCGCCCAGGTCCGCAGCGGCTCCGGTGGGTACGGAAACGGCGGCCGCTGCACCAGGGCGAGGTCGAGCAGCTCGTCGGAACGCTCCAGTGCAAGGTGGGCCAGGATCCGTCCCGCGATGCGCGTCGTGCCCAGTCCGTGCCCGGTGAACCCCAGTCCGTAAAGCACCTTCCCCTCGAGCGCCCGGCCGAAGAACGGGGTGAGGCGTGTGGTGGCGCAAATCGCCCCGCCCCACGCGTAGGCCCACTCGAGCCCCGCGAGCGCCGGGAAGTGGCGGCGGAAGCTCGCCCGCAACGCCTCGTAGTGCGCCGGGGAATGATCGCACGCCGGCGCGACGCGGTTGCCGGAGTAATACGCCGCCTCGCTCGTGCCCCAGAGAATCCGGTCGTCCCGGGTGAGGCGGTAGTAATTGAAGAACGTGCGCCCGTCAGACACCCCCTCGCGCTCGTGCCAGCCGATCGCGTCCCGCTGCGCGGCGGTCAACGGCTCGCTGACCAGGATGTAGTCGTACAGCGGGATCATGCGCCGTGCCACGTGCGGCACGAGCAAGTGCGTGTAGGCGCTGGTGGCCAACACGACCCGGCGCACGTCCACCCGTCCGCGCGCACTGCGCAGGCGCACACCCGCCCCAGTCGGCTCGATACCCATGACGTGGCTGCGCTCATACACCGTCACGCCCAGCCGCTCGGCGTCGCGGCGCAGGCCGTCCACCAGTTTCACCGGATCGAGGATGCCGCCCGCCGAGACCCGCACGCCCCCCAGGTACAGCGGGGAATCGACCGCGGCCCGCACGGTGTGCTTGTCGAGCAGCTGGTACGTCTCGACGCCGAGCCCCTCGGCCGTTTCCACGGCACGGCGGCACTCGGCGAGGTGGGCGGGCGTGAGGGCCACGATCAAGCGCCCGGTCCGCTCGTAATCACAGTCGATGCCGCGCTCGACCAGGAACGCGGTGAGATCGGCGAGATTCGCCTCGCCAAGGCGGGCGAGCCGGCGCGCCTCGGCGTCGCCGAAGTGCTCGATCGCGAGCGCGTGCGAATGATCCACCGTCTCCGACAGCATGCCGGCGTTGCGCCCGCTCCCACCGTACGCGGCGACGCCTTGTTCCACGACCACGACCTCGAGCGACGCATCGATCTGCTTCAAGAAGAGCGCGGTCCACAGCCCGGTGAGGCCGGCCCCGACGATGGCCACGTCCGCCTCACGCGCCGGCGGCAGCGGCGCGACGGCGCGCTCGGGCCTTCGGGCGAGCCAGTAACACGCTTGCTCGATCGAGCGGCCGGTGACGACCGGAGTCACGGACCGGGAGTGACGAGGGCTTGCCGCAGGCGGCGCTGTTGCCACAGCACGGTGACGCCGAGCAGCAGCAGGCTCATGACCAGGATGGTGGTGGCGAGAACGTTGATCTGGGGTGGGTAGGCGGCGCGGCGGGCGCCGTACACGTACAACGGGTAGGTGACATCGCTCCCCGAGTTGAACAACGTGATGACAAAGTCGTCGAGCGACAGGGCGAACGACAGCATGGCGGCGGCGACGATCCCCGGGGCGATGAGCGGTAGTGTCACCTTTCGGATGACGCGCCACGGCGTGGCGCCCAGGTCCATGGCCGCTTCCTCGAGCGTCCAGTCGAAGCCGCGGATGCGGGCTCGCACGGTGAGTGCCACGTAACTCACCGAAAACATGATGTGGGCGATCACGATGGTCGTGAAGCCCATATGGGCGTTCAGATCGAGGAACAAGGACAAGAGCGACGAGCCGAGCACGACCTCGGGCGTGGTGAGCGGCAGCACCAACAGCAGGCCGACCGCACCGGAGCCGCGGAACTTGTAGCGGCACAGGGCGAGGGCGATCATCGTGCCGAAGATGGTGGCGACGGCCGTGGAAATGCTCGCGACCTTGAGGCTCAGTTTCATGGCGTCCACGAGGGGCGCGAACCGGAACGGGTCGCGCCACGCGTCGAGCGAGAAGCTCTTCCAGACGAAGTTGAACCGCCCCTCCGGCCGGTTGAAGCTGTACAGCACGATCACGAAGATCGGGAGAAACAGGTAAAGCAGCACCAGGGCGCCGGTCGCATCGAGCACCCACCCGCGCCAGCGCCCGCGGCTCACGCGAGCTCCTCGGTGCCGAGCACCCGGGCGTAGGCGATCACGGCGATGGAAATGATCGTCATCAACACGAACGACAGGGCCGCCGCCAGCGGGTAATCGTGCACCTGCAGGAACTGGTTCTGGATCACCGTGCCGAC
>JBGPIW010000437.1:0-2886 GCA_041485045.1 Gemmatimonadota bacterium
ATCGGCCTGCTTCAGCGCCCGGGCCAGCGCCTGGCGCTTGAGGTCGGCCACCGTCGTCTCAGGACCGACCGCGAGGAACACCTGATCCCAGGCGTCGGTGACCATCACCCGCACCGCGAACCGCTCTCCGACCGCGGTCACGCGACCTCCACGGCGGACGTCACCGGCAACGTCGAGATGAATCGATCGAGGGCTTGATCGAAGAACAAGGTGGACGCCCGTACGCGACTCGCCCCACTCGCCCCGCTTCCCTCGTCCCCCGTTCCTGCCGCCGTCGCACTGATCACGACCTCTTCTCCCCCCTGCCCGCGCAGCACGACGAACTGCGGTCCTTCCCGTTCGGGAAACGCCGCCTGGGCCGGCACGCGCTCGGCGAAGTACTGCTTGGCGCGCGCCAGGACCTCGGACGGCGGCAGCGCGACCGTCGTCGTGTGGATCATGGCAGCCGCCGCAGGGTGATGCCGGTCGGCTGCAACGGGACCGGGGCCGTGGCGACCTTGGTGCGTGTCGTGAGGTCGATGACGTCCACCGCCCCGGGATCGACCCCGATGCTCTCCTGGCTGATGAACGCGTAGCGGCCGTCGGGCGAAAACGCGACCCCGTGCGGGATCTTCTTCGTCGTCGGGACCCGCGCCACTTCGACGAGCGAATCGGCCGAGATGACCGACACGCTCTGCGCCTTCTTGTTCGTGACGATCACCCACTTCCCATCGGGAGAGGGCTCGACGTTGTACGCACCGGCGCCCGTGGGGATTTCCTTCACGAGGGTGAGGGTAGCCGCGTCGATGACCTGCAGGCTGTTGCTGTGATTGCAGGCCACGTAGAGTCGCTGGTCGTCGGCCGGGAGCGACACGAACGTCGGCATGCACCCTCCCATCCCCATTGTGGCTCCCGTCTTGTGCCGTCGGGCGATCCCCAGGGACTGCCGGTCGATTTCCAGCACCTCGTCGGAGTTCATGCAGCTGATGTACACGAACGTCCCGGCGTGATTCACCTTGACGCCGTGCGGCATGTCGCACGCCGCGACGTTGGTGAGCGGCGTCATCTGAGGCGTATAGATGACCGACACGAGGTTGGTGCGCGGGTGGTCGCCGTAGAAATCGGAATTCGCCACGAACGCCAGCTCGCCGTCAGGCGTGACCGAGATCGTGGTCGGGAACATTTCGACCGGCGCCCGCCCCAGGAGCGTATCACCGTCCACCGCCATCTTCCACAAGGAGCCGTAGGGCGTCCCGTGGGCAATCGTCACATAGTAGGATCGGCCGTCGGGTGAGAGCGTGATGTTGTGGGGGCCGTCGATGTCGGCCGGCATGATGCCGACCGGCACCGTCTTGAGCGTCGTGAGGGTCGTGCCGTCCCAGGCCAGCTGGGTGACGATGTCGCCCGATTCGCTCACCACGTAGAGGCGATAGCGGAAGGCGGCGGGGGCGGCCGGCGCCGGACTCTGCGCTGCCGCCGGCAGCGTCAGGGCCAGCCAGAGGGCGGTCGCCCGCAATGGACGATTGAAGGTCACGAATGCTCCCCGATGAACGTCACGCGAGACTGATCGTCGGACATGCCACATGATCATAACACGCTACTGCAGCAGATCGGCAACCCGGCGTTCCACCTGAGAGTTCGGGACCGCCTCGGCCCCGAGCTCCCGGGCGTGGCGCAGCAGCTCGGCGTTGACGTGTGAGCCGAACGCCAGGACGGGGATCCCGCGCCCGCGCGCGTCCCGAATCTGCTCTTCCCACCCGCGGGACTCCAGCTCGATCACGACGAGGTCGCACGCCGCCGCGTCCCGCGTGATTTCACCCCCCGCCCCGGCGACTACGCCGCCGAGCTTGCCGCGGAACACGAGGTCGCGGGTGAGCAGGTACACCCGTCGCGGCGCCCCGACCAGATCGATCACCAGATCTGGGGCACCAGCTCGGGCGGCCGCACCATCGGGTCCCCCGCCTTGCAACCGAACGCCTGCGCGAACGCGGCGCTGTTGGACAGGGGACCATTGACGCGCCAGCGCTCCGGCGCGTGGGGGTCGACGGTGACCCGGGTGCGCAACCGCGCGTCGCGGTTGTGGACCCGCCAGCTCTGGGCGTACCCCAGGAAGAAGCGCTGCTCCGGCGTGTACCCGTCGACCAACTCGGGCCGGCCGGTGCGCTGCAGCGCCCGCTGCAGGGCATCGTAGCCGGTCAACACGCCGCCGTAGTCGGCGATGTTCTCGCCCAGCGTGAGCCTGCCGTTCACGTGCAGGGTGTCCACCTGGATGTAGGCGTCGAACTGGCGGGCGACCAGATCCGCGCCCTGGGTAAAGTGGACGGAATCGGCCGGCGTCCACCAGTCACGCAGGTTGCCGGTGGCATCGTAGTGACGCCCTTCATCGTCGAACCCGTGGGTCAGCTCGTGCCCGGCCCAGCTGCCTCCCAGCGAGCCGTAATTCGCGCCGTCATCGGCGGCCGGATCGAAGGTCTGCGGCATGAGCGCGCCGGCCGGGAACACCATCTCGTTCTTCGTCGGGTCGTAATAGGCGTTGACCGTAGGAACGGTGATATCCCATTCCGTCGTATCCACCGGAGCACCCGGGCGGTTCACCGTGCGCTGCCATTCGAAGGCGGTGGCGCGCGCCACGTTCAGGACGAATGGCCCTGCGCCGATGTCGAGCCGGGAATAATCGCGCCAACGCTCGGGATAGCCGACCTTCTCCCCCATCTTCGCGAGTTTGTCGAGCGCCTGCGCGCGCGTCGAGTCCGACATCCAGGTGAGGCGCCGCAGCCGCTCGGCGAACGCCGCGCGGATGTCGTCGATCACCGCCTTCGCCCGGGCCCGTGCTTCGGGCGGGAACGTCCTGGCGACATAGGCCTGTCCCAGCGCTTCCCCCAGGTCGCCGTCAGCCTCCCGCAGGCA
>JBGPIW010000438.1:0-2877 GCA_041485045.1 Gemmatimonadota bacterium
ATCAGTGCGAAGGGGTTGCGAACCGTCCGTCGTCGATGGAGACGTTCGCCTCCATCCGGAGGAACGTGATCTTCGACTTGTCCTGGCTGCCCCGGAGGTTGGTCTCGAACGAGTAGGGCAGGTACCACCCGGCGACCGCCTTATAGTCGCCCAGCGAGGTCTCAAACTCCTGTTCGGCCCCCCGGATCATCCGCTTGGTCTCGATCCTGATGGGGACGTAATAGTCCGTGTCCAGGTAGTAGTAGCGCACGTCGCCGTTGGCGAGCGTGACTTTGAGCTTGAAGGCGTCGGTGCCCTCGACCTGCTGCATCCCGACGAACTCGACCCGGTTCCCCTTCCGCTGATAGTCGATGAGCGGCCCGTCGAAATCGGATTCTTCGACGATGTCCCGCAACTCTTCTTCGCTCAGGGCTTCGGGATCCTTCTTCCCCTCCCACGGCTCGATCTTCCACCCGGTCTGGCCGTCGTAGGCGGTGATGCCGGTCATCCCCTGCAGCGAGAACTCTTCCCGGACCCGGTTCGGGCGCTTGTTCTCCTGGACGACGACCGCTTCGAACCCGCCGCCGCCGGTGAACCGGCCCGTGCGGCGCAGTGTCTGCACGGCCTGGATCCGCTCCACGCCGCCGATGGTTTTGATGTACTTGGCGATGATGTCGTCGGCCGTCTGTGCCGACAGCGGCACCGCGCACAGCGCCAATCCCGCCAAGCCTCGCAGGACGTTCCGCATGGCAATCCCTCACTCCAGAGTACGTTTCCAATGCGACCCGTAACGTACGGGCTGGTTTGTGCGCCGTCGAGTTCCGGAAACGGCGCGCTACTCGAGCATCACCTCTTCCCGGCGCTCGGGCTCCGCCTTGAGCTCCGGGTGCCGGGCGAGGAGGCGGGCGCAGGCGTTCCAGCGCAACACCGCGTCGTCACTATCCACCGGACGCAGGGTCTCCGCCTTCTCGTACCAGTCCATCGCCTCCCGCAGCCACTGGTACACGGCCCCCGCGGCGCCCGGGGCACCGTGGCTGTGGCGGGCACGGGCCCAGCGTTCGTAAATGATCCCCGCGTAGTAGGCGCGTTGATAGTCATCGGTGATGCGCGGCAACAGCTCGTGGGCGGCGGTCTGGCCGACGCCGCGGCCGTGCTCAAACTGGTCGGTGCGCGCCAGGAGCAGCGTCACCAGCGCACGCTGGTTCTGAGGCTCGATCTCGAGAATGTCCTGACAGATGCTCTCGGCGTCCCAGGGCTCGTTGAGCAGCCGGTAGCGCTCGGCCTTTTCGAGGGCCCGCTCGACGCCGTTCGGGGAAATCCGCTTGAGCTCGGGCATGCGGCACTCCCTTCTCAGTCCACCAACCCCAGCAACCGGAGGAGCTTGAACAGTGGGTCGTAGGCGCGATCCACCACGCGCTCCTTCAACGGGATGATCGCGTTGTCGGTGATCGTGATGCCTTCGGGGCACACCGTGGTGCAGCACTTGGTGATGTTGCAGAAGCCGATCCCGTGTGCCTCGCGCAGCTCTTCCCGCCGGTCGGCGGTATCGAGCGGGTGCATCTCGAGCGCAGCCGCATGCACCAGGAAGCGCGGCCCGATGAAGCGCTCGTGGAGATGGTGATCCCGGAGGACGTGGCAGACGTCCTGGCACAGGAAGCACTCGATGCACTTGCGGAACTCCATCACCCGGTCCACGTCACTTTGCTGCATGCGCCACGTGCCGTCGGGTGCATCGGGAGGCCGCGGGGTGAACGGCGTGATCCGCATCTTGACACGGAAATTCCACGACACATCCGTCACGAGGTCCCGCACGACGGGAAACGCCTTCATCGGCTCGATCGTCACCGGCCGATCGAGCGGCAGATCGGCGAGCCGGGTCATGCACATCAGCTTCGGCATCCCGTTGACTTCGGCCGAGCACGAGCCGCACCGGCCCGCCTTGCAATTCCAGCGCACGGCGAGATCGGGGGCCTGCTCCGCCTGGATCTGGTGGACGGCGTCGAGCACCACCATCCCCTCCCCCACGTCGAGGGGATAGTCGCGCCACTCGCCACGACTCGGGTCTCCGCGCCAGATGCGAAATGTGGCCTGGGCCATCACTTCATCTCCTCGATGATCCGCGCGAGCTCCGGGGGCAGCGGCGGGACCGGGATCGACGTCACGGCCATGCGTCCATCGCCGTCCCGCTTGACGACGAACCGCTCCCGGCCGAGCACCTCGTCCTTGGCGGGGCAATCGGCACGGAAATGCGCGCCGCGGCTCTCGCGGCGCCGCAGTGCGGCCCGGGTCACCGCCTCGCTCACCGTCAGCAACGGGTGCAGGTCGAGCGCGGTGTGCCAGCCGGGGTTGTACTCCCGGTTGCCGGTGACGGCGACGCGATCGGCGCGCCGGCGTAGCGCCGTCAGATTCTCGAGGGCGCGCTCCATCTCCGCCGCCGTCCGGACGATGCCTACCAGATCCTGCATCATGCCCTGCAGATCATGCTGGATCTTGAACGGCCCGTCGGCACCGTCCCCGGGCCGCTCGAACGGCTCCACCGCTCGGCTCCCGGCGGCATCCACCTGCGCGGGGGCGATCCGCCCGGGCTGGTGCTCTTTGGCGAAGCGGGCCGCGAAGTCACCGGCGCGCTTGCCGAATACCAGCAGGTCCGAGAGCGAGTTGCCGCCCAGCCGGTTAGCCCCGTGCAGCCCGGCGGCGCACTCGCCCGCGGCGAACAGGCCAGAGACCGTGGACATCTGGGACTCAGCGTTCACCCGTACGCCGCCCATCATGTAATGGGTCGTCGGGCCTATCTCCATCGGCTCCCGCGTGATGTCGACCCCGGCCAGCTCCTTGAACTGCTGATACATCGCGGGAAGCTTGCGCCGGATGTGCTCGGCGGCGTTGGGGAGCCGCTTG
>JBGPIW010000439.1:0-2874 GCA_041485045.1 Gemmatimonadota bacterium
CCCCGATCTCGGGGTCGTGACCGCCAATGAGCTCCACGTGCCTGTGGGCCGACCGGTCGTCGTCGACATCACGGCGACGGATGTGATCCACGCCTGGTGGACCCCGAAGTTGGGGGGCAAGCGTGACGCCATCCCCGGTCACCACAACAAGATCGCGTTCCGCGCCGATTCGATCGGCGAGTACATGGGTCAGTGCGCCGAGTATTGCGGCGCCTCGCATGCCAACATGCGGTTGCGGACGTTCGTCGATTCCGATTCCGGCTTCCAGGCCTGGGTCGCGGCGCAGCGGGTCGTTCCGGCGGCGCCGGCGGCAGGCAGTCCGGAGGCAACCGGGAGGCAGATGTTCCAGAAGTACGGCTGCATCGGCTGTCATACCGTGGCGGGGGTTTCGTCCGGTCTGATCGGACCCAGCCTCACGCACGTCGGCAGCCGCACCACGATCGCCGGGGCGAGCATGATGAACACGGAGCAGCACCTGCGCGATTGGATCAGCAACCCGCCCGCCATGAAGCCAGGGTCGATGATGCCCAACATGCACGTCAGCGCGGCCGACCTCACGGCCCTGATCGCCTACCTGCAGAGCCTCAAATGAGTGAAGCCACGGGACTGAAGAGCTGGCTGACCACCACCGATCACAAGCGGATCGGCAAGCTCTATTTCTGGACGGCATTCGTCTTCTTCCTGGTCGGCGGGCTCGAGGCGCTCCTCATCCGCGCACAGCTCGCCAAGCCCGACAACACCCTCGTCGGCGCCGATACGTACAACCAGCTGTTCACGATGCACGGCACGACGATGGTGTTCATGGCGCTGATGCCGCTCGCCGCCGCGTTCTTCAACTACATCGTGCCGTTGCAGATCGGCGCCCGCGACGTCGCCTTCCCCCGGCTGAACGCCTTCAGCTACTGGGTGTTTCTGGCGGGCGCCCTGTTCATGAACGCGAGCTGGCTCCTGCCGCACCATCCCGCCCCCGACGCCGGCTGGTTCGGCTATGCCACGCTGACCGAGAAGCAATTCAATCCCGGGCCCAACGTCGACTTCTGGCTGTTGGGCCTGCAGATCCTGGGCATCGCGTCGCTCGCGGCGGGGTTCAACTTCATCGTCACGATTCTGAACCTGCGGGCGCCGGGGATGAAGATGATGCGGCTCCCCGTGTTCAGCTGGATGACCCTCGTCACGTCCTTCCTGATGATCACGGCGTTCCCGGTGATCACCGTCGCGCTCGTCTTCCTGATGTTCGACCGGGTGTTCGGGACCCACTTCTATCTTCCCCAGGCGGGCGGCGACCCGGTGCTGTGGCAGCATCTGTTCTGGTTGTTCGGCCATCCAGAGGTCTACATCCTGATCTTGCCCGCGATGGGCGTGGTTTCCGAAGTGCTGCCCACGTTTTCGCGCAAGCCGTTGTTCGGCTACACGGTCGTGGTCTACTCCGGCGTGCTCATCGGCTTCATGGGTTGGGGGGTGTGGAGCCACCACATGTTCTCCGTCGGGCTCGGGCCGATCGCAGACTCGGTGTTCGCGCTGACGACGATGTTGATCGCCATCCCGACCGGTGTGAAGATTTTCAACTGGCTCGCCACCCTGTGGGGCGGACAGATCCACCTCACCACAGCGATGTGCTTCGCGCTGGGCTTCATCGCGCTGTTCACGATCGGGGGATTGTCCGGGGTGACGCACGCGGCGCCCCCGGCGGACCTGCAGCAGACCGATACGTATTACGTCGTGGCGCATTTCCACTACGTGCTGTTCGGCGGCACGATGATGGGACTGTTCGCCGGGATGTACTACTGGTGGCCCAAGATGACCGGACGGCTGCTGTCGGAGCGGCTGGGCATGGTGCACTTCTGGCTGATGTTCATCGGGATGAACCTGACGTTCTTCCCGATGCACTTCATCGGATTGCTGGGCATGCCGCGGCGCATTTACACCTACTCGCACGATCTGGGCGTCGATTCGATGAACCTGATGTCCTCGGTCGGAGCGGCGCTCCTGGGAGTCGGGATGGTGGTCTTTGTGCTCAACATGTGGCGCACTCGGCGCCACGGCGCGGTCGCGGGACCGAATCCGTGGGGCGGAGCAACCCTCGAGTGGTCGATTCCGTCGCCCCCGCCCGTGCACAATTTCGACGTCATTCCGACCGTGACAAGCCGGTTGCCGCTGTGGGACGCGCCGCCCACGCCCGCTCCGCCGCCGGGCCACATCCACGTGCCGGGTGGCTCGTGGTGGCCGATGGTGGCCGCCGTCGGACTCCCGGTCATGGCTTTGGCGCCGCTCACGCACACGGTATGGATCGTGTTCGTCGGCGCGGGCATCCTGCTGTTCGGTATCTACCGCTGGGCCTTCGAGCCCTTCGAGGTTTGAGATGACGCACGCCGCAGCCACGCACCACACCAGTATGGGGCTGGACAGCCGCAAGATGGGATTCTGGGCCTTCATCGGCTCCGAATGCCTGCTCTTCGGATCGCTCATCTCGACCTACCTGGTCTACCAGGGTCGCAGCGTTTCGGGCCCCACGCCGGGAGAGATCCTCAATATTCCGGTGACGTCCATCAGCACGTTCGACCTCCTGATGTCGAGTCTCTGGATGGTGCTGGCGTTGGCGGCCGTCCAGCGGGGCGACATGAAATGGGCGAAAGTCTGGCTGCTCGGGGTAGCGATCGGCGGAGCCATCTTCATCGGGTTTCAGATCTACGAGTTCACGTCGTTCGTTCGCGAGGGACTCACACTCCAGGCCAACCTGTTCGGCTGCACCTTTTTCGTGCTCACCGGCACCCACGGTGCCCACGTGACCGTGGGCGTCCTGTGGATGCTGACGCTCTGGTACCGAGCGATGCGCGGCAAGCTCGGCCCCGAGCACGCGATGACGGTCGAGATCGC
>JBGPIW010000440.1:0-2868 GCA_041485045.1 Gemmatimonadota bacterium
ATCGTGTACAGCGGGCATGGACCACAAACGACCATCGGCGCCGAGCGCCGCACCAACCCCTTCCTCTCCGGCGCCCTCCCCATCTCCTAGGGCCCGGCCACGTCCCACCTGCCTGCGTTGCGGGGCGGACGTGCGTCCCAAACCGTGGGGGTGCAAGAACCCTTGCGCGAACTGCGGCTTCATCTATCCCCTGGGCGACTGCTCTGACTGACGCTACCGTCACGTTCCTTCCCGACCGATCCCGGGTCGCGACCCGTCTGGGGGCGACGGTACTGGAGTTGTCGGCGGGGACGGGAACGCCGTTGCGCACCGTATGCGGCGGGATCGGCAACTGCACGGCGTGCCGGGTGCGTCTCCTGGAGGGCGACTGGCCCGCCGGCAAGACCGACCGGCTCCGGCTGGGTCCCCTGGTGGAGCAGGGCTGGCGGCTGGCGTGTCAGTTCAGCCCGCGCCGGGCGGTGATGTTGGAACGCCCCCCGATCGGCGCGGTGGATCCGTGAACCACCTACTCGCGCTCCTGGCGCTCGCCGTCGACGTAGTGGTCCGGGCGTGGCGCATTCAGCTCGCCGCCTGGACCGCGGGAGGAGCGCTGAAGTTCTGGCCGGCCGTCCGGCTCAATTTCTACGGGGAAGCGGCCTCGACCCTGACCCCGAACCGCCTGGGCGGAGAAGCAGCGCGCTTCGCCGGGCTCACCGAAGCCGGCCTGCGCTCGGTGACCGCCCTGGTGGCGGTCGGGGTGGAGGTCGCCGCGGAATGGCCGGTTTTCCTCTTGATGCTGGTTGCCTTACTGTTGCACTACGTGCCCAACTGGAAGTCGTCGGCGGAGGCCTGGCTGCGCCGGCACCTCGCGGGCGATTTGCTCCTGATCGAGGTGGCCGCGCTCGCTGTCCTGCTGGTCATCTACCTTACCCAGCGGCTCGTCCGGGCCGGCGCCATCCGGCACCGGGTTCGCCGGCAATGGCGGGTCGCGTGGACGCACGTGCGTCGGGCGCCGCTGTGGGCACAGGTCGTGAACGCTGGCCTCACCGCCGTCAGCTTGTCCGCACGGGCTCTGGTGCTGCCTGCATTGGCCTGGGGCATACCCGACGCGCCCCCGTTCAAAGAGATGTTTTTCGGCTCGCTCGCGCTGCTCGCCTCGCCGCTGCTCGTGCCCCTACCGTCCGGGGGCGGCGGTATCGAGGTCGCGTTTCTCTCAGGATTCGCCGGAGATTTCGGTGTGCGGGGCGTGCGGATGCTGCTCTGGTGGCGCTTTTACACCGTCATTCTGTTGACCGGGCTTGGCGTCTATCTCATGGTGCACTCCCTGGGCATCCGGGCGGCTCGGGAGCTCATGACGATCGGGTGGGCCAGGAAGCGGCGGGCCAGCACCGGTCCGGCGTCGTGACGGGCTAGCCGTGCGGCGCCGGAGCGATCCCGACCAGCAACACGGTGCGCTCGATCGCGCGCTCCACGCCGTGTGGCACGTCCGCCGGCGCCACGACGAGATCACCCGCCGTCGCGTCGTACGTCATGTCGCCAATCACGAACCTCGCGTTTCCCGAGACGACGAAATAGAATTTGTCCGCGCCCGCGTGCGCGTGCACCGACTGGGCCTGGCCCGCGTCGAGGCAATTCAGGCCGACGAACAGGCGTGGCGAGCGAAAGCAGTCGAGCTTCGTCGGCTTGGCCGGATCGAATCGGGCGCGGCTCGAGAGGTGCTGGACCGGATGCTGGGGTTCCATGGGCGATTCCTGGTTTGAGACCGACGGCAGTCGGACGGAGCGAGTGGACACGATGAGTGGAACGCGCATCGAACGCGACCCCTTGGGCGAGCTCCCCGTTCCAGTCGAGGCGCTCTATGGCGTGCAGACGGAGCGTGCCCGCCTCAACTTCCCGATCTCGGGGCTCCGCCCCAACCCCGTGTTCGTGGACGCGGTCCTGTGGATCAAGAAAGCCGCCGCGCTCACGCACCGCGAGACGGGTCGCCTCGATCCGTCGCGCGCCGACGCCATCGTGCGCGCCGCCGACGAGATTCTGGGCGGGCAGCACCGCGACCAGTTCGTCGTCGATCCCTATCAAGCCGGGGCGGGCACCTCCCACAACATGAACTGCAACGAGGTGCTCGCCAACCGCGCCAACGAGCTGCTCGGCGGCAAGCGGGGCGAGTACCAGCCGGTCCACCCCAACGATCACGTCAACATGGCGCAATCGACGAACGACGTGATCCCCACGGCGATTCGCCTGGGCGCCTTGTGGTTGCTCCCGGCACTGCTCGGCGCGCTGGACCGCCTCGCCGCGGCCCTGCTCGCTAAGGGCACGGCGTTCGACGCGATCCTCAAGTCCGGACGCACCCATCTGCAGGATGCGACACCGATCCGTCTCGGCCAGGAGTTCAGCGCCTACGGGCACACGGTGCAACGCAACCGCGAGCGCATCGACCGCGCGTCCGGCGACCTGCGCGACCTGGGCATCGGCGGCACGGCTGTCGGCACCGGGCTCAATGCCGAGCCGGCGTACCCGGGCTTGATGCTGAAGCACCTCCGCGCGATCACCGGCTTCGAGCTCCGGGAGGGAACCGACCGGGTGCAGCTGATGCAGTCGATGGGGGACGCCACCGCGTTGTCCGGCGCGCTGCGGACCTACGCCGCGGATCTCGGCAAGATCGCCAGCGACATCCGGCTGCTCGCCTCGGGCCCGCGCACCGGCCTGGCCGAGATCCGGTTGCCCGCCGTGCAGCCGGGGTCGAGCATCATGCCGGGCAAGGTCAATCCCTCCGTCGCCGAGATGGTGAACATGGTCTGCTTTCAGGCGATCGGGAACGACGTGACGATCGCGACCGCCGCCGAAGCGGGCCAGCTCGAGCTGAACGTGATGATGCCGGTCATCGCC
>JBGPIW010000441.1:0-2865 GCA_041485045.1 Gemmatimonadota bacterium
ACGTATCCCGCGGCGAGGACCGGCTGATCGGGCTCGATCAGGGCGATCTCGTTCGGGCCCGGGAGGTCGCGGTGATCGACGACGGTGAATCCCGACCAGTCCACCCCCGGATCCAGCCGCACGGCCGTAATCCGCCCCCGCGGGGCGGGACTGCGCACCGTTGCCCCCCACAGGAAGCCGTCGAGCGGCAGATCGTCGACGTAGCGCTCGCGGCCGGTGAGCTTGGCGAGACCTTCCAATCGATCCACGGGGGCCGAATATACGCCTGGGAACCTCCCGGGCGCCCGGCAGTTCTTCTCTCGACGTTGCGTTGCCCGCGGTGCTGGTGTAGCTAGCGGAAATCCCCTCCAGGAGTACCGCATGGCGGCTGTGAAGTCGAAGACCCGTTCCCGGAAGCCGACGCGCACTCGAAGCCGGGCCGCGTCCATTCAATCCGTCAACCCGGCCACCGGCGAAGTGTTGGAATCCTTCCCCGAAATCAGCACGCGCGAGCTGGACCGCGTGCTGGACCAGTCCGAGCGCGCCTATCGGGACTGGCGCCGACGTCCCCTCGCTGAGCGCTCCGGTCTGCTGCGGGAGGCCGCACGGGTGCTGCGCGGCGGAAAGGCGAAATACGCACGCGCCATGGCGCTCGAGATGGGGAAGCCGCTGGCCCAGGGCGAAGCGGAGACCGAGAAGTGCGCCGCGGTGTGCGATTACTACGCCGACAACGCGGCGGCCTTTCTCGCGCACCAGCCGCGCGATCTGGACGGGACGCGCAGCTACGTACGTCTCGATCCGATCGGCGCGGTGCTCGCCGTGATGCCGTGGAATTTTCCGTTCTGGCAGGTGTTCCGCTTCGCCGCACCGGTTTTGGCCGGAGGCAACGTCGGGCTCCTGAAGCACGCCTCCAACGTGACGCGCTGCGCCCTCCTGATCGAGGAGGTGTTCCGCACAGCGGGCTTCCCCGATGGAACCTTCCGCACGCTGGTGCTGCGGAGCTCAGGCGTCGCCGGGGTGATCGCCGATCCACGCGTCCACGCCGTCACCCTGACCGGGTCCGAGCTCGCCGGCAGCCAGGTCGCCGAGCAGGCGGGACGACATCTCAAGAAGACGGTGCTCGAGCTGGGGGGCAGCGACGCCTTCATCGTCCTGGCGGACGCCGACCTCACCCGCGCCGCGAGAGTCGCCGCCGACGCGCGGCTGATCAACAGCGGCCAGAGCTGCATCGCCGCCAAGCGGTTCATCGTCGTGGAGGCCGTCGCCGACCGGTTCGAGGAGCGGTTCGTGACGGAGATGCGGTCGCGCGTGATGGGAGACCCGCTCGCTCCCGCCACGCAGGTGGGACCGCAAGCGCGGACCGAGCTGCGCGACGAGCTGCACCGGCAGGTGCAGCGCTCGGTCCGTCGCGGGGCGCGGCTACTGTTAGGCGGAGCCCTGCCGAAGGGGGCGGGGGCGTTCTACCCTCCCTCGGTCCTCGGCAACGTGAAGCCCGGCATGCCGGCATTCGACGAAGAAGTATTCGGACCGGCCGCCGCGGTGATCCGCGCGCGCGACGATGCCGACGCGGTCCGGCTCGCGAACGCGTCTCCCTACGGGCTCGGTGCCGCGGTGTGGACCGAGGACCGGCCACGGGCGGAGCGGGTGGCCGCGGAGCTCGAGGCGGGGTGCGTGTTCATCAACGGTATGGTCCGCTCCGATCCCCGGCTGCCGTTCGGTGGAGTGAAGCGCTCGGGTTACGGCCGCGAGCTATCGGAATACGGCCTGCGCGAATTCCTCAACATCAAGAGCGTCTGCGTGGCCTGAGCGGACCTAGAAGTAGAGGGTCGTGTTGAGGCTTAGCGTCCCGAAGGAGCCGTTGTAAGACCATGACGACGCGCTGGGCAGACCGGGGGAGCGGTTCTTGGTCCTCGTGTACGCGAACGAAAGACCAACCGCTCCACCGAGGCTGAGGTGCGGAGTGACGAGGTACACCGCGCCGACCTCACCGAAAGCTCCGGCGGTCCAGCCGTTCGAGCACCTCGACCCTAAGATATAGGTGCTCCCGAAACAGCTGTGTACGAACCCTCCGAGGACCCCCACGGTCTCGTAGCTCGCCAGTTGACTGTGGGGCTGATAGGCACGTTTCCCAAGCCGGCCGGTGATCGAAGCGGTCGAGGAGAAATCCTCCACGACACTGTCGGGGGCGATGGCGTATTCTTGGTGGTAATGGCTGCCGTTGACCTGAAAGTCGATTAGCCACGCGGCCCGCGCCGACGTGAACTTCAGCGCGCCGAGACTGCCGAAGTTCGCACCGCCACCGAACTGGAGTGCCCACTGGCCGCGCCTGAACGGTGAGGAATCCGCCGGGGCGCCTTGCTGAGCGAAGAGCGAGGGTGTCGACACGGCCAGTAGGGCCGGTATGATCGACGGGATCAGGTGTTTCCGCACGGCACCCATGGGATTCGAATCTACGCCCGAAACCACTCCCTCGACTACCGCGTCATGTCCTCACCGCATGGCACCCGCTACATTGGGCCGGTCATGACTCAGGGTCAGCCTTCCTCAGCATTTGTCGCCCTCGAAGCCGCGCTCCGAGGGCGTTACGTCTTGGAGGGCGAGCTCGGCCGCGGCGGGATGGGCGTCGTGTTCCTGGCGCGCGACGTCGCGCTGGACCGGCTGGTGGCGATCAAACTGTTGCCGCCGGCGCTCGCGGGGACGCCGGAGCGACGGGACCGCTTTCTGCAGGAAGCCCGCACCGCCGCTCGGCTCGCCCACCCGCACATTGTCCCGATCCACGCCGTCGAGCAGCACGGCGAGCTCGTCTGCTTCGTCATGGGTTACATCGCCGGCGACACGCTCGCCGAGCGCGTACGGACGCGGGGACCGCTCGATACGGCCGCCGCG
>JBGPIW010000442.1:0-2862 GCA_041485045.1 Gemmatimonadota bacterium
AGGTCGGCCAGCGGCACGAATTCCCGGATCTTCGGCGCGCGCCGGTCGGTACGTTTCCCGAGACGGATCGTCCCCATCTGGGTCAGCGACCCGATCGGCAGCCCGTTCCCACGACGCACGGTTTCCACGCCCGCGATGAACGTCGTGGCGACGGCGCCCAACCCCACCAGCAGCACACCCAGTTTCCCCTGCGCCGGTGCGATCTCCCGGCGAGTCTGTTCCGGCACGATCAGTTTCCTTTCCGAAATGACGCGTGCCCGGGCTGCGTATCCCGGCGACGCGAAGGCCGCGCGGACGGCCTCCCGGCCGACACGCGGGCGACGTGCACGATGCGTTGGATCACGGTGATCACCGTGGCGAGCGCGAGGGCGGCCATGATCCACAGGAGCAGCCGGCCGCCCGGCCCCGCTCCGAAGAACAGCGTCGGTGCCCCCAAAACCAGAATCCGCTCGGCGCGGGCGGCGATCCCCACTTTGCACTCGAACCCCAGGCCCTCGGCCCGCGCGCGCGTATAGGACACGAGCAGTGACGCCGACAGAGCCGTGATCGCGAGCATGACGCCCAGGGTGACTAGGCCCACAGGGAGCCCGCCGCGCAGGAAGTGCAGTGCGATGCCGGCGAACAGCGCCGATTCGCCCACGCGGTCGAGCGAGCTGTCGTAGAACGCCCCGAAGTTCGTGCCCTTGTGTCCTTCCCGGGCCACTTGGCCGTCCAGGATGTCGAACAGGCCGGACAGCAGGAGCAACAGACCACCCAGCCGGATCACGCCCATCCCAAACGCCACCGCCGACCCGATCACGACCAACGCTCCCACCGTCGTGATCGTGTTGGGTCGCACCTGTCCCCGCACCAGCGCCCGGACCACCGGCGTGGTCAGGCGCACAAAGCCGTCCTTGACGGCTTGCGGGATCACGTTCATAGCCGGGGGAAAGTAACAGCCCGCAGAACGCGCGCAAAGGGGAAAACGCTAGTAGAGCAAGTACTTGCCGCGCGTCCGCCGAAAGGCATCGAGCGTCTCGTCCCACGAGCGCCAGATCTCCTCGGGCGCGCGGCCCGCCGCTATCGCGACGCGCAGGTCGGGCCCCCCGGCAAGCTGGTCGAATCGCTCAGGTCGAATCCGCAGCGAGTCCGAATGCACGGCGTGAATCGCAGCGAGGAGCGCCACCGCCACCCTGGTGGGATCGTACCGGAAGCGGTCGGTCACCCGCAGCCGCAGACCGCGCAGCGGCACGCCGTCGTACTTCCCGTCGGTGGGCCCTCGTGGCGTGAACGAGTCCACCGCGACGTCGACGCCGGCCAGCGCGTTCCCGGTGCCGTTGCCCGTCTCCCGCATCCACGAGAGAACGGCAGCGGCGTCCAGCCACGGCGCGCCGACGACCTGGAACGCGAAACCGGTGCCGCGACCCACCGACAGGTTCGTCGCCTCGAACAGACACGTCCCCGGGTAATGGAATGCGCTCTCCAGATCCGGCATGTTCGGCGACGGCCTCACCCACGGCAGCCCCGTAGCGTCGAAGTAGAGATCGCGCCGCCACCCCAGCGCCGGCACCACCGTCAGGTCGGCCTGGAGTTGGTACACATCGTTGGCCAGGTTCAGGATCTCGCCCAGCGTCATGCCGTGCCGCATCGGGAGCGGCAGGAAATCCAGCCCGCCACCGTCCAGCGGCCCGAGGCGCGCCCGCACGTTCCCCTGCACGGCCGCACCGCCGACGGGGTTCGGCCGGTCGAGCACCAGGACCCGTTTTCCCCGACGCGCCGCTTCCCGCATCAGGAGTACTGCGGTCGGCGGGTAGGTGTAGTAGCGGGCACCGATGTCCTGGAGATCCACGAGCAGGATGTCCACGCTGTCCAGCGCCGCGTAATTCGGCGGGCGGGAACCGCTGTACAGGCTGTAGATTGGAAGCCCTGTGGCGGAATCGATCGCATCCGGCAAGCCGGAACGATCCTCCCGGCCGCGCAATCCGTGCTCAGGACTGAACAGCGCGACCAATGCGAAGGCGGCGGGTGGCTGGGCGCCGGCGTCGCGCAGGAGATCCACATCGCGACGACCCGCTCGATCCACCCCGGTCTGGTTCGTCAACAGCGCGAGGCGCTTGCCGGTGATCAAGCGGATCGAATCCGAGAGCAGGACCTCGATGCCCGGGCGCACCTGGGCTGGACCGGCCACGGAGCTGCGGCAGGCCACCATCGTCAACACCAAAAGACTATGCGCTCGCATCGCTGGTTCGTCCTCGCTCTGATCGTGGGATGCCGCACGGGCGCCGGCCCGGCGGCCGTGGCGGCGCCACCCGTGGCGCCGGCGCCCTTCTCGCCCGTTTCGGTCGACAGTGTGCTGGCGTCCTTGAGCGACCGCCAGAAGGTCGGCCAGCTCATCGTACCCTGGCTCTCGGGTGCCTACACCGCACTCGACGACTCGACGTTTCTCGAAGCCGCCCGTTGGATCGACTCGCTCCAGGTCGGCGGCATCATCATCTCGGTCGGGTCGCCGTTCGACATCGCCGCCAAGCTGAATGCGCTGCAAACCCGCTCGCGCCTGCCGCTGCTCGTCTCCGCCGACCTCGAGTGGGGCGCAGCGATGCGCGTCGTCGGCGCCACGGGATTCCCGCCGATCATGGCGGCCGGGGCGACCGGCGACCCCAACGACGCGTACACCATCGGCGCGGCGGCCGCGCTCGAGGGGCGGGCCGTCGGCATCCACGTGAATTTCGCTCCGGACGCGGATCTCAACAACAACCCACTGAACCCCATCATCAACACCCGCTCGTTCGGGGAGGACCCGCGCGCGGTGAGTGCGCTCGTGGCGGCCTACGTGCGGGGCGTGCGCGAGCAGGGGATGCTCGCCACCTTGAAGCACTTCCCCGG
>JBGPIW010000443.1:0-2849 GCA_041485045.1 Gemmatimonadota bacterium
GTCGCGGTTCGCGAGGGTGGCGTGGACCGGGCTGTGAGTCTCGAAGGCGCGGATCCCGAACCAGATTGCCGTCGGCGAATACCACACCCGCACTTCGGTGGAGTCTTCGGCCGGGCGCCCATCGACCGGCGTGTACTCGGAGAACCCGGTGAGCAGGGCCGCCTGGGTCCAGACGTCTTCCGAGAGCCGGCCATCGACGACCACCCCGGCCTCCGCGAGGCGCGGGACCGTCACAGCCGTCTGGCCTGCAATCCCGGAAAATGGTCCGGAGCCGGCCAGGAATAGGCGGGCGACCACGAGCGGAAGCATCGGGGGCTAACCTACTGCAAACACAGCGGAAGGGGGGCGGTCTGCACAGCGTTCTTGCCGTCCCCGGACAATGTGACCTGGCCGACCGCTGCCCGGGTATGCAGTCTCGTATTCCTCCGCCCGAGGTGTCAGATGGCCCGACATTGGTCTGTCTTGCTACTCCCCCTGTCCCTCGCGCTCGGTACCCGGGTATCGGCGCAGATCATTCCAGTCCGCAACATCCCGCTCGCCCAAGGCGATCAGTTCGCGATTTTCCCGTCGGCCAACTCCGGGATGGGCGGCGTGTCCCTCGCGCTGGCGGACTCCCTGCTGGATCCATTCCGAAATCCCGCCATGGGAGCCAGAGTCGGGGCGGCGCGACTGTTCAGCGCCCCCACCGTGTACGGCATTTCTCGGGAATCCGGTGGCGGGCGCACCTTGCCCCTCGCCGTCCTCGGACGCGCCGGTCCCTGGTTCGGCGGGTTCCTCGGGGCGATTCAGGAAGTCGATTTCAGCGGGCCGATGCCTTCGCAGATCATCGCGTTCGGTCCGGCGGTCCCCGGCCCGTTTCCGTCGGGAGCCCCTGGCTCGGGCGACCGATCGCACGGCAATGCCTACTTGTTCGGATCGCTCGGCAGGACCCTTTCCGGCGGGAGCCTGTCGGTTGGCGGCAGCGTCCTCTGGTCGCACCTGCGCGCCGTGAGCGGTGTCGATCTGCTCTATCCGGGGAGCCAGGGGCTCGCGCAATCAGGACACCAGCTCGATCTCCGGGTGGGATTGTTGAAAGAATGGCCCGGCAGCCGGTCGCTCGAAGCGCTGGTCCTGCACGACCGTTTCTCGATGACCGACGACGTCGGCTACCTCGACTTGTTCTGGGACGCGGGGACGCAGCAATTCGTCCAGGTCCCTCGGACTGAGCACAACCTGGATCGCGTCACCACGACCGGCGTGCACGTCGCCTATCAGATGCCGCTCGCGGCGTCCGGCTGGCGCATCGGCTGGATCGGGACGGTCAATGTCGACCGGCAGCCGCGCATCGCACCAGATGAAGTCGTGACCCTTCCGCGCGACCAGGGACACTCCACTGCGTACGACGTCGGAGTGGGATTCTCGAAGACGGCGGGCCCCAGCACGTTCGGGATCGACGCCATCTACGAGCCGATCTGGAGCACGACGTGGGTCGTGGCGAGTGCGCCGGTCGTCACCGCGCTGGGCGATACGATTTCGGAGGGCGGCCGTACCAGCGAGAACCGGTTCCGCTTCTCGAATGTGGTGCTGCGGCTCGGCCTGAGTCAGGACGTGCCGCTGGCCGACATGAAGCAGGGAATCGGACTGGAGCTGGGCCTCGCCGTGCGCTCGATGCACTATCGGTTGATCGCGCAGGACCACCTGGCGGGCACCACGCAGCCGTTCCGGAACAGCTGGGTCGAATGGTCGCCCGCCTGGGGCGTGAGCCTGCGGTTCCCGGGCCTCGAGTTGCGCTACCGTGGCCGCATCACGAACGGCACCGGCCGGCCGACGGTGCTCGGATTCATCCGCGGCCCGCTCAACGCCAGTTTCCCCGGCAACGTCCTGCTGGCGCCGGACGCGTCGCTCAACCTGGCGGGCGTCACGACGGCCACGCACCAGATCTCGCTGTCCCTACCGCTGCGCTGACCGGAGGCCGACCATGACGAAACACGTCGTGCACACTCTATGCCTCGCGTGGCTGATCGTTGCGGGTGGCTGCGTCGAAACCGACCGCTCGTTCTCACAGCCCACTTCGCTCGATGCCCAGGTACGGCAATCCCTGCAACAGTGGAGCGTCGTGCCGATCAATCCCCCGCCGACCCAGAACCCGGCGCTGGTGGCGCTCGGACAGGCGTTGCTGTTCGACAAGGAGCTGAGCGGCAATCGTGACATCGCCTGCGCGACGTGCCATACCCCGGCCACGGCGATGGGCGACGGCCAGTCCCTCGCGGTGGGCACTGGTGGCACGGGCGTCGCTCCCAGCCGCACGCTGGGACCGCGCCGGCAATTCGTGCCCCGCAACGCGCCGACGCTGCTGAACACCGCCATCGGCCTCCCGTATGTGTTCTGGGACGGTCGGGTGACGGGGTTCGGCGGCCAGTTTCAGACTCCGGCCGGCGCAGCCTTGCCGCCCGGATTGCCGAACATCCTCGCGGTGCAGGCGATGTTCCCGGTCACCAACCGTACCGAGATGCGCGGTGAGCCCGGTGATACCGACGTGTTCGGGAAACCGAACGAGCTGGCCCAATACAACGACAGCCAGTGGGTGGACATCTGGCAGGCGGTGATGCGGCGCCTGCTGGCGATCCCGGCCTATCAGACGCTCTTCGCGGCGGCGTTTCCCGGAGTCCCAAGCACTCAACTCGGCTTCGGGCACGCGGCCACCGCCATCGCGGCGTTCGAGACCCAGTCGCTGACGAGACTCGACACCCCGTTCGACCACTACCTGCGGCACGACGACAACGCGCTAACCGCGGAGGAGAAGCGGGGAGCGATTCTCTTCTTCGGGAAGGCGACCTGCTCGAGCTGTCACAACGGGCCACAGCTGGGGA